>NZ_JAMYRK010000088.1:0-19720 GCF_040321335.1 Mesorhizobium sp. M0437 | reverse complement strand
GGCAAATTTGCCGAGGTCAGCGCCAACGGAAGTCTCCCTCCCCCTTGTGGGGAGGGGTTAGGGGTGGGGGTACGTCGTAGAGCGAAAGCCTCGGCTCTCCACCTGCGATGGCGCTGCCCCCCTTGTGGTTCCCATAGGGGAGAAGGCAAGCCGCGCTGCTCAAGCGGCTTCGTTCACCGGACGGCTGAGGCGGCGGACCTCCTCGTCGTTGAGCAGGCCGCCGGCGCGCAGCAGGCTGGCGAAGCGACCGTTGCGCAGCGACAGTTCGGTGAACCCGCCCATCTCGACCACCCGGCCCTTGTCCATGAACACGACCAGATCGGCATCGCGAACGGTGGTCAGGCGGTGGGCGATGATGAAGGTGGTGCGGCCGCGCCGCAATTCGTCGATGGCGTCCTTGACGCGGTCTTCCGTCTCGACGTCGAGCGCGCTGGTCGCCTCGTCGAGAACCAGGATGGGCGCGTCCTTCAGCACGGCGCGGGCGATCGCGATGCGCTGGCGCTCGCCACCGGACAGCTGTCCGCCGCGTTCGCCGACGACCGTGTCGTAGCCCTCGCTCTTTGACAGGATGAAATCCTGCGCGGCGGCGGCATTGGCCGCCGCATGGACCTCGTCATAGCTCGCCTCCGCGCGGCCGACGCGGATGTTGTCCTCGATCGAGCGGTTGAGCAGGCCGGCATCCTGGAAGACGGTGGCGATCGAATGGCGCAGCGACTTGCGGGTCACCGTGCGGGTGTCGATGCCGTCGATCAGGATACGGCCGCTGGACGGGGTGAAGACGCGCTGCAGAAGGTTGATGAGCGTCGTCTTGCCGGCGCCCGTCGGGCCGACGATGGCGACGGTCTGGCCGGCCTGGACCTCGAACGACGCGTCGTCGACGCCCTGCCCGGAATTGCCGAACTCGAAGCAGACATTCTCGAAACGCACATGACCCGTGACGTTGACGAGATCGCGCAGCCCATCGGGCTCGGCGGCGTCGGATGCAGAGTCCTCGAGATGATAGAATTCCTCGAGCTTGGCGCGCGCCTCGGAAATCTGGTTGGCGAAGGCCGACATCTGGTCGAGCCGGGCAATCAGCAGCGTGGCAAAGCCGGTAAAGGCGATGACGTCGCCGATGCGCAACTGGCCGTGCGTCACCAGATAGGCGCCGATCAAGAGCACCACCATCATCGAAATCGTCGACGACAGGCGGTGCAGCGCGTTGGCCATCGCCCACCAGTCGAGCACCGGATTCTGTGCGTCGAGCAGGTTCTTGACGTAGCACTTCAGCGCCTCGGTCTCATGGCCGATGCGGTTGTAGCTCTGCAGGACGGCGACGTTGCTGACCGAGTCGGTCACATGCGCAAATACCTTGTGGTAGTGCCGCTCCACGGCCGCCTGGCCTTCCTTGGTGCGCCGCATCACCAGCCGTCCGATGCCGACATAGAGCGCGCCAAGCGCCAGCAGCACCATCGACATGCGGATATCCATGCTGAGCGCGGTGGGCACCAGCAGGACCAACGCAACCGCCGTCGACAGATGCTGCCGCATGAATTCCAGCCAGAGGCTGAACAAGGTCTCGACCGCGCGCAGGAGCGTGTGCAGGGAATTGGAGGTGCCGCGCTGATGATGCCAGGCAAGCGGCATGGTGATCACGCGCTCGAACGACTGGCAAAGAACCTCGCTGCGCCGCTGGTGGGCAAAGCGGTCGGCGCCGCGCGCCACCAGCACGAAGGCGATGATGTTGAACGCGCCGAGGCCGGCCCACATTGCGAGCGTCGCGAATACCGAGCCGCGGTCCGAAATGGCATCGATCACCCGGCCGAACATGATCGGCTCGAGAATGGCGATAATGGCAAGCGCGACATTCGCCCCGCAGATAAACGCAACGCGTTTCCTGTCGGCAGCGAGATAACCAAGGGCTCGCCAGTAGATTTGCAGAAGTGACACTTCAGCTACTCCGCCAATTATTTATGGTGCAGTGCGTCATTTTTTGACTCGTATCGGTTGACGCGTCGCAAAACAATGCTCGTCTAGCTCTTCCGTTCCCATTCCGCGAACAAAAGATGACGACGCTTCGAAATTTGCCGTGATCGTCTAACAGTTTGAGATAAAAGGTGAAATGTCAGCGTTGCGGCAAAATCATGGCAGCTGGAAAGCACTGCCACAATTTTAATCAGCAAGACCCTGGGCACGACGTGTAAAGTCGTGTGCAGGCATTCAGCAAGGTCAAACGCAAATATAACCGGTAGAGGCACTTGGAGCGCCCGTGCGTGCCCTGGGAACGCTAAGCGACGCTCCAAGCCCTTGAATCTAGGCCGGTATTCTGACGACCACCTCGGCACTATCTCCGGCTTTTGGCTCGAAGGACGAAGATTTAGTCTTCGTGCCATTCACTTCAAGTGAGATGGCCCGGGCCTTTTTGTCGCGGACGACGCGTACTTTGATCTCGGCGCCCAGCATCTTCAGAGTTGCCGAATAGCCGTCCCAATGGCTAGGAAGTCTCGGCGTGAACTGGAGGCGCTGTCCGCGGCGCTCTATGCCGAGAATGCTCTCGACCGCGGCGCGATAAAGCCAGCCCGCCGACCCGGTATACCAGGTCCAGCCGCCTCGGCCGCCCTTGTCTTGCCCGGAATAAACATCGGCCGCGACGACATAAGGTTCCACGCGGTAGCGCTCCGCCGCGGCTTCATCGAGAGCATGGTAGACCGGATTGAGCATTGAAAGGCAGCGGTAGGCATCGTCGGTGCAACCCATCTCGGCCAGCGCAATGACGAACCATGTCGCCGCGTGCGTGTATTGGCCGCCGTTTTCACGGACCCCCGGCGGATAGCTCTTGATGTAGCCCGGGTCCTTTTCCGTCTTCAAGAAGGGCGGGGTGAACAGTTTGACGATGTTGAGGTCGTCGTCGACGAGCGCTTTCATCGCCTGCGCCATTGCCGTGGTCGACCGCGCCGGGTCGCCCTCGCCCGAAAGCACGCTCCAGGACTGGGCGATCGAGTCGATCTTGCACTCGTCCGACTTGCGCGAGCCGAGCGGCGTGCCGTCGTCGAAGCTGCCGCGCCGATACCACTCGCCATCCCAGGCGGTGCTTTCCAGCGCCCGTTTCAGCACCTCGGCGTGCTTCGTCCAGGCCTGCACCCGCTTGGCATCGCGCTCCGCCTTGGCGACAGCGGCAAAGTCGCCCAGCGTCTTCAGCAGGAACCAGCCCAGCCACACGCTCTCGCCCTTGCCGTGCTCGCCGACGCGGTTCATGCCGTCGTTCCAGTCGCCGCCGAGGATCAGCGGCAGCCCGGCTGGGCTGCTGCGCTTGACGGCAAGATCGAGCGCCCGCGCGCAATGGTCATAGAGCGAGGCTGTCTTCTTCGAGATTTCCGGGATGAAGAAAGCATCGTGCTCGCCTTCGCCCAGCGCCTGCCCTTCGATGAACGGCAGTTGCTCCTTCAGGATCGCGGTGTCGCCGGTCACCAGCAGGTAACGGGCCGTGGCGTGGGCCAGCCAGACCACGTCGTCCGAGATCATGGTGCGGACCCCGGCCTCGGTGCGCGGCAGCCACCAATGCTGTACGTCGCCTTCGGGAAATTGCCGCCGCGCCGCGTTGAGGATCTGATCGCGCGCCAGCTTGGGGTCATGCGCCAGCAAGGCCAAGGTATCCTGCAGCTGATCGCGGAAGCCGAAGGCACCGCTCGCCTGATAGAACGCAGAGCGGGCACGGATGCGGCAGGCCAGGCTCTGATAGGGCAGCCAGTGATTGACCATGGCGTCGAGTGCCTTGTCCGGCGTCTCGACCTGGATGGTGTCGAGAAAGCCGCGCCATGTGCGCTCGTTGTCGGCCAGCCGCTGATCGAAATCCCTGGAGCGATGGGTCTGCACCAGCGCGCTGGCCGCCTCGGGCGAGGCCGCGTCGCCGAGCAGCCAGAGCAGCGTGACGTCGCCGCCGGCAGCGATGTCGATGTCGCGTGCGATGGCCGCGCAGGGATCGTCGCCGGCCTCGACACGGCCGGACAGGCCGGCGCCGCTCAGCACGGCATGCGGAAACTCGCTCGTGCCTTGCCTGCCGATGAACTCGCCGCGATCGGCGGTGACCGAATGCACAGCACCGTCGGCGGCCAGAAAGGCGATCCGCTCGCCGAAATCGAGCCCATAGGGATTTTGCGCCAGCAATGCGCCGGTTGCGGCATCCCTCGACGGAACAATGCTTGCAGCGGTGCGCGAGCGATGGCCGCCAAGAACCCATTCCGCATAGGCGTAGACGCGCAGCCGCATCGGCACCGAACCCGAATTCTGGATGCGCAGCCGCGATATCTTCACCGGATCGACGGGATCGACGACATGGGTCAGGTCCATCGACAGCGGCCCGCGTTTTGAGCGGAACGTCGAAAAACCCTGCCCGTGCCAGGTTTCGTAGGTCATTGTCGGATCACGCACCACGGCAGCCATTGGCGAGAACGCCCTGCCACTGGCGTGATCGTAGATGTAGATGCCCTCGCCCGGCCGGTTGGTGACCGGATCGTTCGACCATGGCGTCAACTGATAGTCGCGGCTGTTGCGGCTCCAGGTGAAGGCAGCGCCTTCAGCCGAAATGTGGAACCCGAACGATGGGTTGGAGATGACGTTGATCCACGGCTGCGGCGTCGTGCCCCGGCCGGCAAGACGCACGACGTAGTGGCGTCCGCCGCCGTCGAAGCCGCCGAACCCGTTCCATTGGTCGAGCCCGCTGCCGTCGACGCGGCCCTCGATCAGTGCCTGAGCGGCCGATGCTTGCGACGTCGGCACCGGCAAGGACGGCTCGCGAAGCGCTGCAAGGTCTGCCGGCTGGAGGGCGGCGTCCCGCGCCTGCAATGCCGCGGCCTCGGCGCGCTCGATCTGGTCGAAGATGGTGCCGTTGCGCGTATGCAGCACCACCCGAGCGACGGCGAGCAAGGTCCGGTAGGTCGTTTCCTCCATCAGATCGCGGCGCACCGCGAAGATGTGCTGGCGGGGTCCGAGTTCCTTGCCGCGCAACCGGCTGTTTTCGCACAGCGTCTCCACCGCGCGCTGCAGGTCCTGCACGTAGGATGACGCCTGCTCGTTGACGACGACAAAGTCGATCATCATGCCGCGGGCGCGCATGTATTCCTGGAAGCGAAGCGCCTGGGCGACGATCTCCAGATCGGCGACATCGGCGATCCTGACCAGGAAAATCGGAAAATCGCCGGATATGCTGGTCGGCCACAGGCTGGACTGCCTGCCGAGCCCGGAGACGATGGATTCGCCCGGAAGGCGCAGGAACGGATCGGGATAGATCAGATAGCGCGCCAGCTTCTGCACATTGGCGGCGTCGGACAGGCTGAGGCCAAGGTGCCGGGTCTGTACCTGCGAGCGCGTCCAGGCGAGCATCGCCTGGCGGGCGAAGCTTTCGGGATGGTCGAGCCGTGCGATGGCGGCATCCAATTCGGCACGATGGGTACCGACGACGGTCCAGAACGTCAGCGAAATCTTCTTGTTGGCCGGCACGCGCACCTGCCGGCGAAGCGATGCGATCGGATCCAGGGTGAAGCCGGAATGGCCGCCAAGCTTGGCGCCGGGATCAAAGGCAGCCGCTTCGGTGATGGTGCGGCCGCGGCCGATGAAGGCGCGCCTGTCGGTTTCCGCCTCGGCGTCTCGCGCCGATCCAGACGGGTCGGTGACGAAATGCACCATGGTGACGTCGGGTTCGTCCTTTTCGCGCTTGCGCCTGGTGGCGAAGATCGCGCCGTTGTTCGGCGCGATTTCGGTTTCCACGAACATCTTCGAAAAAGCCGGATGGGCATTATCCGAGGGCTCGGAGCCCAGCACCAGTTCGGCAAACGAGGTTACTTCGATATGCCGGTCGGCGGGGCCATCATTGTGGAGCGTCACCCGTCGGCCCTCACCATTGCCTTCCGAGATGACGATGCACTCGACTTCCGAACGCAGCGATCCAATCGATTTGACGAAGCTCGCCTTGTCGTCGGAGAACAGCGTCTGCGCACGCTCGCCGGCGGCGCGCTTCGGCTCGGCGGTGGCCGACCACCAGTCGCCGTTGCTGGCGTCGCGCAGGAAAATATAGGAACCAAGGCGGTCCTCGGTCGGATCCGGCTGCCAGCGCGTGACGGCAAGTTCGCCCCAGCGGCTGTAGCCGGAGCCGGTGGCGGTGACCATGACCGAATAGCGGCCATTGGACATGACACTGGTCGAGCGGAGCGCCCGGAGCGGATCGAGCACGATGCGGGTATCCGGGCTTTCCAGCTCGGTCTCGTCCTTCGAGCGCTCGTCGGCCTCGGTCCTGACGGTCGCAGTCGGGATGTCGCGCGGCGCCCTTTCCTGCAGCAGCAATTCGGCCGACTCGATCACCGGATCGCTGTGGAAGCGGTCGCGCAGGCGCCCTTCGAAGATCGCATCGGCAACTGCGGCAATCGACATGCCGGAGTGGTGGGCCATGTAGTTGAGCACGACGGCGTGGTCGGTGCCCTCGGGGACGCGTTGCGGCGTGAAATCCACCGCGTCGTAGAAACCATGCCGGCCCAGTGCGCCCAGCCGCCTCAGCCTGGCCAGGTTCTGCACGGATTCATGCGGCGTGAACTGCGCTGCCAGCACGGTCGCGTAAGGCGCGATCACCGTGTTTTGGCCAAGGCCGCGCTTCAGGCCGAGCCCGGGCACGCCGAAATTGGTGTACTGGTAGGTCAGTTCACGGTCGCGGGCGTTGTAGGCCGCTTCCGAAATCCCCCAGGGAACGTTCTTCGAACGGCCATACTGGATCTGGCGCTTGATGATGAGCTTGCTGGTCTGGTTGAGAATGCTGCCTTGCGGCTCCTTCATCACTAACGGCGGCATCAGATATTCGAACATCGAGCCGGACCAGGACATCAGTGCGCCCTGGAAGCCGATCTCGACGATCGGCCGGCCGAGCCGGAACCAGTGCTCGGTCGGCAAATCGCCCTTGGCGATGGCGAACAGGCTGGTCAGCCGCGCCTCGGACGCCAAAAGGTCGTAGCAGCTTTCGTCGAGCTGATGCTCCTCGACCCGGTAACCGATCGACAGGAGCTTGCGCTCGGGCCGCATCAGGAACGAGAAATCCATCTCGAAGGCGAAGCGGCGCGTGCGCTCGCGCAAGGTCAGAAGCTTGGCCCGCAACGCCGCGACCGCGTTTTCGTCGCTGTGCGCGTCGTGCACATGCGCCTCGCAGGTGGCTTCGAGCCTGGCCGCCCAATCGGCGATGGTGTCGCTCTGGGTCGACGCGGCCTCGGTGTGGATGGCTGTCGCGAGCTTGCGTATCTCGCCGGCCAGGACGGCCAGGTTGATGGTACGGATCGACGCCATCTCCGGCTGCGCCTTGATCAATTCGACCGCCCGCCGCATGCCGTCGAGACGGTCGGCGAGCCGCTGGCGCAAGGGCCGCAATTGACGCCGGTCGTCGGGCAGTTCCTCAAGGCTTTCGTCGAGGATGGTGACGGTGTCGAGGATGCCTTCGAAGTCGCCCTGCACATGCACCGACGGCGCTTCGGCCCATTCGGCGCAGGCAGCGGCCACGGCCACCAGATGGCCGGCGAGATTGCCGCTGTCGACCGCCGAAATGTACAGCGGGTAGAGCGGCTTCAGGGTCGTCGTGTCATACCAGTTGAAGAGATGGCCGCGGTCGCGCGGCATGCTCTCGATGGTCGACATGGTCGCGTCGATGCGGTTGACGGCGTCGGAGAGGCTGATCCAGCCGAAATCGCGTGCCGAAATCACCGACAGCAGGTAGACGCCGATATTGGTCGGCGAGGTGCGGGGCGCCACCACGGGGGCCGGGCTTTCCTGGAAATTATCCGGCGGCAGATGGTGATGCTCGGCCGTCACGAAGGTCTCGAAATAGTGCCATGTACGCCGCGCCACGGTGCGCAGCGCGTGGATGTCGGCGGCCGATATGCGCAGGCGGTCCTCGGTTTCGGCCGAACGGCTGATCCAGCAGGCGATGGCGGGCGAGCCGATCCAGAACAAGGCAAAGAAGAAGGCGACGAAGGCGCCGGTGGAATCGGCCAGCACCGGCACGGCGAGGCCGACGACGCCTATGATCACCGCGCCGTACATGATGCTGTAGTAGGAGCCGAGATCGTTGTCGCCGCCCTTGTGTGCCTGCGAGGCGGTGCGCCATTCGAGCAGGTTCTGGCGGCTGACGAACAGGCGGTAGAGCGTGCGGATGATCGCGTCGCCCATCATCCAGGCAAGATGCGCCATCAGCACGATCTTCAGCGCCACCAGGGCGGTGCCGAAGGCAACGTCGCGTGCCAGTGCCGAGAAATGGCCGCGCGGCGTCTGATCGCCGCTCTTCGGCAGGATGGCGTTGACGATGTCGAAAGTGGGCGCCATGAACAGCGTAAGGATCAGCAGCGCCTGCCATTGCGCGGCCTGCGTGAAGGGCAGCAGCGTCCAGCCGGCGATCGCGGCCATCACCCAGAAGATCGGCGTCACCGAGCGGCGCAGATTGTCCACCATCTTCCAGCGCGACAGCGCCGGCACGTTTGAGCGCGGGCTGAGGATGAAGCCCAGAAGCTGCCAGTCGCCGCGTGCCCAGCGATGGTGGCGCGACGCATCGACCGAATAGCGGGTCGGATAGTCCTCGACCAGTTCGACGTCGGTGACCAAGGCCGAGCGCGCCAGGGCGCCTTCGAGCAGATCATGGCTGAGGATGGTGTTTTCCTCGATGCGACCCTTCAGCGCCGCCTCGAAGGCGTCGACATGGTAAAGACCCTTGCCGGTGAAGGAACCGTCGCCGAAGATGTCCTGGTAGAGGTCCGACACGGCAAAGACGTACGGATCGAGCCCGCGATTGGCGGAAAAGACACGCTGAAAGAACGATGCCTCGTCGCCACTGGTCAGCGACGCGGTGATGCGCGGCTGCAGGATGGAATAACCTGCCGTAACCTCGCGCCGTGCGACATCGAAATGCGGACGGTTGAGCGGGTGGCAAAGCTTGCCGGCCAGCGCAGCGACGGCGTCGCGGGTGGTGCGGGTGTCGGCGTCCAGCGTCATCACGTGGACGACGCTCTCCGGCAATGGCACTTCCAACGGCAGGAAGGTGGTGTCGCTGTCGCCGCGCAGCAGAAGGTTCAATTCGTGCAGCTTGCCGCGCTTGCGCTCCCAGCCCATCCAGACGCCTTGCGACGCGTTGTAGAGCCGGCGCCGATGCAGCAGATAAAAGCGCGGCGCCCCTTCCGAGGGATAGCGGGCGTTCAGCCTGGCGATTTCGGCGCGGGCGAATTCGAGGATTTCGACGTCCGCCGTGTCGATCTCGGTCTTGGAGTCCGGCCAGTCGGAAAGCAGCGCGAAATAGACTTCGCCCGCCGTGTTGGCGAGGTGATGCACCTCGATGTTGCGGATGTTCTCCTCGACATCGTCGCGCGAGCCGATCAGCGACGGCACCACCACCAGCGTGCGCGCCTCGGGCGGCACACCGTGCCTGAAATCATAGCCGATGAGACGCGTCGGCTTCAAAAACAGCGAGACGACGGTGTTGAAGAATGCGAGCGCGCCTTCGCTGGCCGGCACCGCGAACAGGGCCAGCATCAGGACGATCGACGGCACCGACAGGCCGAGATTGGCAAGCGCATTGCCGGAAACGACCAGAAGCAGGACCGTCAGCGCAAACACCGGCACGACGATGCCCAGCCATCCGGTCTTGCGGAAGGTCCGGTTGAGCGTCTTACCGATGGTCGGCCGGTAGCCGATCGACCGCTCGAGCTCCTGCCGGCGCGGGCCGACCAGAAAGAAGCCGACGTCGGTGTGAGCGATCGGACCGTTTTCGGAGCCCGGTGCATCGGCAGCATGGCCGGCGAGCTCGATCGCCCTTTCGGCAACGCGAAATTCGGAGAGATCGGAACGGCGCGCCAGTTCCTCGATCGCAGTCCGGTATTGGTCGCGCGAAAAGAAATCGAGCGCGGCGAAATCGGTGCGTTCGCGCAGCAAGGTGTCGATGCGACTGACGCCCTCGAACCACACCGTCCAGTCGATGTCGTTGATCAGGCGCAGGCCGCGGATGATGTTGCCGGTGGTCACGTTGCCGCTGGACAGCGTGTGGTGCTCGCTGAGGATGATCTCCTCGGCGTCGGAGCCGGTCCGTTCCAGCTCGCCCTCCAGCCATTCCAGCGCCCTGCCGGCATTTTGCGAGCCGTCACGCAGCCGGTAGAGCAACTGGGTGGCGAAGGTGGTGTCCTGCGCATGGGCGCTGTAGTGGGAAAGTATCGCCTGCCGGTCGGCGCTGTCGTCCGTCGCCAGCACACGGTCGGCGACCTCGTTGGCGATCTGGCGCAGTTCCCGCGTGCGATTGACGCGGACCGCGATCCGGCGAAGGTTCTCGATCAGGACGAAGCGCAGCAGCGACGGCAGCGCCCATAATTCGCCAATCTTCAGCGGCTCGACGGACTGGAAGCCTTCGACGATCGCCTTGAACATGGCCGATGAGACGGAACTGTCGGAATGCGCGACATAGGTCCACGCGACCGCCAGCGCGCGCGGCACGCTGGATCCATCCGACAGTTTCAGCGTCGGCAACTGACGATAGAAGCGGCGTGGCAGGTCGCGCTTGACCTGAAAAATGGTCTCCTCGACCAGGTAGTTGTTATCGAGCAGCCACTGCGCCGCGGGCGTGATCGTTTCGCCCCTCGCCTGGGCAGCGTTGGTGGAACGGTAGACATCGAGAATTTTCCTGGCGCTGTCGCGGATGCGCGCCTGAAAATCGAAAGGCGTCAGACGGAACAAATCCTTGGCATCGCCATTGGCAAGGGCTGCGCCCAAAGCGCGCAGGCGATCTTCCGGCAGGAAATTGGAGCGTATCGGCTCGTCGGTGACAGCCGGGAAGCTGGCGCTCGTCTTTTCGATCTGTGCGAGATTGGTCTGGATATTCATCTAAGGTTCCGTGTTGGGGACGCAGTGCGGCGTCACCGCCACGGCAATGTCCCTAAAACCGGTCCAAATGCAATTGGTTGCATCGCAACACTTGGCCGAAAGTTTGTTTCCGCACCACGACAAGATGCCGTCTTTCGACAACTTCCAGACGAGCACTATGAGCATCGTTTCGGCTTCTGATCGGCGGAAGATTCAGGCTTTTTCGTGATGCAGCGACCAGCTTACGCGATATTTGGCCGGCGTCACGATCATGTTTGGAAACAGACGTTAATCGTTGCCGGCAATGCGGTCGATGCGGATCACGAACAGCATGGCCGGCCGGACCGGATCCAGGCGCAGTTCCGGCGCTTGCGCCCCGAGCAACAGCGCGTCGAGCGGCCCAAGTTGCATGGGCGCCGCGCCGGCCACGCTGAGTTCGCCGTCGACGCACAGGATGAGTGTTTCATCGGCTTCGGCCTGGATCTCCGTCGGAGCCGAAATCAGCAGGCGCTCGACCGTGTGGATCGCCCGGGCGCGGCGGGTCATGACGTTGAGGTCGGTGATCGGACCGGCGATCGGCGTGGCTTGCGTCGGCACGTCGGCCGGAAAGGCAAGCGGTGCGGAAGCCTTGGTGATTTCGACCGGTAGCCGGCCGGCGATGCCGAGGATCATGCCCTCGCCTTCCAGCAGGGCCAAGGTCCGATCGACGCCGGCGAAGCCGGAGAACGGCCCGCCGCCCTCGACCAGCGCCATCGAGACGCGCCAGTCGAAATCGTCGAGCCCGGCACCAGGCGGCGAGACGGCAATCTCCGTCGTCACCCCGCCGCCGTTCTTCCACGGCATCGAGCGGTATCCGGCTGCCCGAAGGATGTGCAAGGCGCGGCTCAGCCCAAAATGCCGGGCAGGTTGAGCTGGTTCTCCCGGGCGCACTCGATCGCGATGTCATAGCCGGCATCGGCGTGGCGCATGACGCCGGTCGCCGGATCGTTCCACAGAACCCGCTCCAGGCGCTTGGCCGCCTCGGGCGTGCCGTCGGCGACGATGACCATGCCGGCATGCTGCGAAAAGCCCATGCCGACGCCGCCGCCATGGTGCAGCGACACCCAGGTGGCGCCGGACGCGGTGTTGAGCAAGGCATTGAGCAACGGCCAGTCGGAGACGGCATCGGAGCCGTCCTTCATCGCCTCCGTCTCGCGGTTCGGCGAGGCGACCGAGCCGGAATCGAGGTGATCGCGGCCGATGACCACCGGCGCTTTCAGTTCGCCCCTGGCGACCATCTCGTTGAAGGCGAGGCCGAGCCGGTGGCGATCGCCAAGCCCAACCCAGCAGATGCGCGCCGGCAAGCCCTGGAAGGCGATGCGCTCACGCGCCATGTCGAGCCAGTTGTGCAGATGGGTGTTGCCGGGGGTCAGCTCGCGCACCTTGGCGTCGGTCTTGTAGATATCCTCGGGATCGCCGGAAAGCGCTGCCCAGCGGAACGGGCCGATGCCGCGGCAAAACAGCGGACGGATGTAAGCCGGCACGAAACCCGGGAATGCAAAAGCATTCTCGAACCCCTCCTCCTTCGCCACCTGGCGGATGTTGTTGCCGTAGTCGAGCGTCGGCACGCCGGCATTCCAGAACGCCACCATCGCCTCGACATGCTCGCGCATCGACGCGCGGGCAGCTTTTTCGACGGCCTTCGGGTCGGAGGTGCGTTTCTCGCGCCACTCGGCCAGCGACCAGCCCTTGGGCAGATAGCCGTTGAGCGGGTCATGCGCCGAGGTCTGGTCGGTGACGATGTCGGGGCGCACGCCGCGCCGCACCAGTTCCGGCAGGATATCGGCGGCGTTGCCGACCAGGCCAACCGATTTCGCCTCACCGGCTTTGGTCCAGCGCTCGATCTTTTCCAGAGCCTCGTCGAGCGTGTCGGCGCGCTCATCGACATAGCGGGTGCGCAGCCGGAAATCGATGCGATCGGGATCGCATTCGACGGCCAGGCAGCAGGCGCCGGCCATCACCGCGGCGAGCGGCTGGGCACCGCCCATGCCGCCGAGGCCGCCGGTCAGGATCCATTTGCCCCTGAGATTGCCGCCATAATGCTGGCGGCCGGCCTCGACGAAGGTCTCGTAGGTGCCCTGCACGATGCCTTGCGTGCCGATGTAGATCCACGAGCCGGCCGTCATCTGGCCGTACATCATCAGGCCCTTTCTATCGAGCTCGTTGAATTTCTCCCATGTCGCCCAGTGCGGCACCAGGTTGGAATTGGCGATCAGCACACGCGGGGCGTCAGGATGCGTGCGGAACACGCCGACCGGCTTGCCCGATTGCACCAACAGCGTCTCGTCGTCGCCAAGCGTCTTCAGCGAGGCAACGATGCGGTCGAAATCGTTCCAGGTGCGCGCCGCCCGGCCGATGCCGCCATAGACGACCAGTTCGTTGGGGTTTTCGGCGACGTCTGGGTCGAGATTGTTCATCAGCATGCGCAACGGCGCTTCCGTCAGCCAGGTGCGGGCGTTGAGCTCGCTGCCGCGCGGGCTGCGCACTTCACGGATGTTGTGGCGAGGATCGGTCATGATTGTCCCTTTCGAGTGAGGTCCACCGCGCGTCAGCGTTCGGCCCAGGCGATCGCGGTTTCCAGGATCTTCTTCAGCGTGACGCGGATCGGCGCCGCGAATTCGGCCTCGTAAGGCACCGGCCAGTTAGCCGGTTCGCCCTTGCCTTCGGGCTCGCGCATATAGCCGCGGTTGGAGAGTTCCATCTGCAGCGCGTGGACGCCGGCTTGCGGCTGGCCGAAATGGCGCGTGATCCAGCCGCCCTTGAAGCGGCCGTTGACGACGTAGCTCTCGCCGGTTTCGGCGAGGATCTGGCCAACCGTCGCCTGCAGCGTCGGATCGGCGCTCTTGCCGTCATTGGTGCCGAGATTGAAGACCGGCAATTTGCCTTCGAAAAGGCGCGGCAGCACCGAGCGGATCGAATGGCAGTCATAGACGACGACCTTCCCATGCAAAGCGTGCAGCCTGTCGATCTCAGCCTGCAGGGCGGCATGATAGGGTACGAAGAACTTCTCGCGGCGCTCGTCGATCTCAGACGGCCCCGGCTCTTCACCCTTGCGGTAGAGCTGATCGCCGTCAAAGGTCTCTGTCGGGCAGAGCCCGGTCGTCGTCTGGCCGGGATAGAGCGAAACGCCGGACGGATCGCGGTTGACGTCGATAACGGTGCGCGAAATCGCCGTATGCACGACCGTCGCGCCGAGGCTCTCGGCGAAGTCATAAAGCTTGTCGATCCACCAGTCGGCGTCACGGCGGCCGAGCCAGGGCGAGACCAGCCGGCTGTCGAGGCCGGCGAGATCGATGCCGGTATGCGGGATCGAAACCAGCAGGGGTGCTGTGCCTTGGGTGACGGTGAGCCAGGAGGGTGAGGTCATCGGAAGTCTCCGCGCGACAGAACGCGACCTTGCAATCGTCCGTGAACACCGGCCTCGCTTTTTGCCGGTCGCAACGCATTTTGTTCTTGCTTTGTGCCGGCAGCTATGCTACTAAATTCGGTATGGTGCTGATTCGGCCCGACGACCCGCCTTTGAGGCGGGTTTTTTGTTTCTGGATTTGAAAGTTTCGGTGTTGCCGGGCTGAGGTTGGCGGGACAGCGCCCCCCTCTGTCCTGCCGGACATCTCCCCCTCTAGTGGGGAGATTGGCAGCTTCGGCGCCTCGCTCAGTCCTGCAACGCTGGAGATTGGCGAAAGCCGAGACGACAGCCAATCTCCGGCAGGACAGAGGGGGGCGCGACAGAACGCGGCCTGTGACGGTGAACCGTCTCACGACGTCACCCCCGGCAGCTTTACCGCGCTTGCCGCTTCGACCGCCGCGCCGCTGCGTATCATGGCGATGGCCTTCTCCATGTCGGGGTGGAAGTGCCGGTCGTTGTCGAGATGCGGCACCTCTGCCCTGACCAGCCGGCGCACCGCCTCCAGTGCCGCGCTCGAGGCCAGCGGTGCGTGGAAATCGCAGCCTTGCGCGGCGGCCAGCAATTCGATGCCGATGACGGCCGTCGCATTCTCGACCATGCCGATGAGGCGGCGCGCGCCATGCGCCGCCATCGAGACGTGGTCTTCCTGGTTGGCCGAGGTCGGGATCGAATCGACGCTGGCCGGATAGGCCTTTTGCTTGTTTTCAGAAACCAGTGCTGCCGCCGTGACCTGAGGGATCATGAAACCGGAATTCAGACCCGGCTTGGGCGTGAGAAAGGCCGGCATGCCCGACAGCGCCGGATCGACCAGCATAGCGATGCGCCGCTCCGACAGCGAGCCGATCTCGCAGACGGCGAGTGCGATCATGTCGGCGGCGAAGGCGACCGGCTCGGCATGGAAATTGCCGCCCGAAAGTGCGGAGTCGTCCTCGGCAAAGATCAGCGGATTGTCGGTGACGCCGTTGGCCTCGGTGCCGAGCGTCTCGGCGGCCTTGCGGAGCACGTCGAGCGCTGCGCCCATCACCTGCGGCTGGCAGCGCAGGCAATACGGATCCTGCACACGCTCGTCGCCGACGCGGTGCGATTCACGGATGGCGCTGCCGGCCATCAAATTGCGCAACGCCTCGGCCGTCTCGATCTGGCCGCGATGTTTCCTGAGCAGATGGATGCGTGGATCGAACGGAGCGTCGGAGCCCTTGGCGGCATCGGTCGACAGCGCGCCGGCGACCAGTGCCGACTGGTAGAGCACTTCCGCCTCGAACAAAGCGGCAAGCGCATAGGCGGTCGAAAACTGGGTGCCGTTGAGCAGCGCCAGGCCTTCCTTGGCGCCCAGTGTCACCGGCTCCAGGCCGTGCGAAACGAAGGCGACCTTGGCGGGAAAGCGGCCATGCGGGGTAAAGCACTCGCCGACGCCGATCATCACGGCGGTCATGTGCGACAGCGGCGCAAGGTCGCCGGAAGCGCCGACCGAGCCTTGCGCCGGCACCACGGGGATAACGTCGTTGGCCAGCATCGCCTCGAGCAGTTCGATCGTCCGCGGCCGCACGCCGGAGGCGCCCTGTGCCAGGCTGGCCAGCTTCAGCGCCATCATCAGCCGGCAGATTGCGACGGGCATCGGCTCGCCGACGCCGGCGGCATGGGACAGCACGATGTTTCGCTGCAACGTTTCCAGGTCGGCGGCGGGGATGCGGACGCTGGCCAGCTTGCCGAAGCCGGTATTGATGCCATAGACCGGCTCGCCCTTGGCAACGATCCTGGCGACGGCCTCGGCGCTGGCCTTGATCTTCGGCCGGCAGGCATCGTCGAGCCTCAGTGCGGCGCCGCGATAGATGGCGCGCCAATCGGCCAGCGTGGCATTGCCCGGCCTTAGCTTGAGTTCGGTCATTGTCCCCTCCAGATGCGGGCATGCAGCGGGTTGAAGCCCATGCGGTAGACGAGTTCGGCCGGGCGCTCGACGTTCCAGATCGCCAGATCGGCCGATTTTCCGGCCTCCAGCGTGCCGGTCTGTCCAAGCAGCCCGAGCGCGCGGGCAGCCTCGCGGGTAACGCCGGCAAGGCATTCATCGACGGTCAGGCCGAACAACGTCGCGGCCATGTTCATGGTCAGCAGCAGCGAGGTCAGCGGCGACGTGCCGGGATTGTTGTCGGTGGCAACGGCCATCCTGACGCCATGCTGGCGAAACAAGGCGATCGGCGGCTTCTTGGTCTCGCGGATGAAGTAGTAGGCGCCGGGCAGGATGGTCGCCACGGTTCCGGCCTTCGCCATCGCCGCCGCACCGGCCTCGTCGGTGTATTCGAGGTGGTCGGCCGATAGCGCACCATAGCGCGCCGCAAGTTCGGCGCCGTGCAGATTGGACAGCTGGTCCGCATGGAGCTTGACCGGCAGGCCCGCCGCCTTTGCGGCATCGAACACGCGGGCGATCTGCTCCGGCCAAAAGGCAATGCCTTCGCAAAAACCGTCGACGGCATCGGCCAGGCCCTCGGCGGCGACGGCCGGCAAAATCTGCTTTGCAACAAGATCGATAAAGGCGTCCTTGTCGCCTTTTGCTTCGGGCGGCAGTGCATGAGCGCCGAGGAAAGTGGTCCTGACCGTCACCGGCCGCTCACCGCCCAGCCGTCGTGCGGCGCGCAGCGACTTCTTCTCGTTTTCGAGGTCGAGACCGTAGCCGGATTTGATCTCGACGGTGGTGACGCCTTCCGCGATCAGCGCATCGAGGCGCGGCAGCGACTGGGCGACCAGCTCGTCCTCGCCGGCGGCGCGCAGTGCCTTAACCGAGGAAACGATGCCGCCGCCGGCCTTGGCAACCTCCTCATAGCTGGCGCCGGCCAGCCGCATCTCGAATTCATTGGCCCGGTTGCCGGCATGGACCAGATGGGTATGGCAGTCGATCAGGCCGGGCGTGATCCAGCGGCCTTCGCAGTCGGTCGCCTCGGCGCCTTTGCTAAGTGCTGCCGGCATGTCGGCTTCCGGCCCGGCATAGACGATCCGGCCATTGCGCACGGCGATTGCACCGTGCTCGACAACGCCTGACCCGGGGCTGCTTTCGGCCATGGTCGCGAGGCGCGCATTGCGCCAGAGGCGAAGCTCTCCTGCCCGGCTTTTGCTCTCTGCAGCCATCATCTTTTCCGTTTCAATAGGTGACGATTATGTATATACATATGAAAAGGCACTGCAAGCGCTATCATCGCACGGCAGACCGGGATTTGGAGAAAAACGTGACGGCAATCTTTGCGGAACAGGCGCTTCTGCCCGACGGCTGGTACGGCAATGTGCGGATCGTCATCTCGGACGGCAGGATCGCCACGGTCGAGGCGAATACCTCGCTCCTGCCTGGCGACGAGCGCTGTGCCATCCTTTTGTCCGGGATGCCGAACCTGCATAGCCATGCCTTCCAGCGCGGCATGGCCGGCCTTGCTGAATTGCGCGGCCCTTCCGCCGACAGTTTCTGGAGCTGGCGCGAAGTGATGTACCGTTTCGCGCTGTCGATGACGCCGGACCAGGTCGAGGCGGTTGCGGCCCAGCTCTATGTCGAGATGCTGGAGGCCGGGTTCTCGCGCGTCGGCGAGTTTCACTATCTCCACCACGACCGTGACGGCCGGCCCTATGCTGACATCGCCGAGATGGCGCAGCGCATCGTTGCCGCAGCGTCCGAGACAGGCATCGGGCTGACTTTGCTGCCCGTCTTCTACGCGCATTCCTCTTTCGGCGGCGCTGCACCAAATGAAGGCCAGCGCCGGTTCATCAACAATGTGAACCAGTTCTCGCGGCTTGTTGAGAAATGCCGCGAATCCATTCGCGCGCTGAATCAAGGCGTCGTCGGCGTTGCCCCGCACAGCCTGCGTGCCGTGACACCGGAGGAACTGGAAAACATCACGGTGATGGTGCCGGAGGGGCCGATCCACATCCACATCGCCGAGCAGATGAAGGAGGTCGAGGACTGCCTTGCCTGGTCCGGCGCGCGGCCGGTCGAATGGCTGCTTGCCAACGCCAAGGTCGACCAGCGCTGGTGCCTCATCCACGCCACCCACATGACCGAGACCGAGACGACCGATTTGGCGAAAAGCGGCGCCGTTGCCGGCCTCTGTCCGATCACCGAGGCCAATCTCGGCGACGGCACCTTTGCCGCGTCCTTGTTCATGCAGCATGGCGGCCGCTTCGGCATCGGCTCGGATTCAAACGTACTGATCGGCCTGCCGGACGAGTTGCGGCAGCTCGAATATTCGCAGCGCCTCGCCCACCGCGCCCGCAACGTGCTGGCGGTGGCCGGCGGCTCGACCGGCCGTGCTTTGTTCGATGCCGCGCTCGATGGTGGCAGTGCCGCGCTGGGCGCCGGCCTCTCGCAGATCGCAGCAGGTGCCTCGGCCGATTTCGTCTCGCTCGACGGCAAGCATCCATCGCTGGCCGGCAAGACGGGCGATGCAATCCTTGATGCCTGGATTTTTGCTAACGGCACCAAGGTCGATTGCGTCTGGGTGCATGGCAAGAAACTGGTCAGCGGCGGCATGCATGCCAGGCGCGATGCCATCGCCGAGCGCTTCCGCAAGGTGATGACGGCGCTTTCGGCATGAGCATAATCGGGACAATAAGCGCGGATTCCGGAAGCGCGGACGGCGGCGAGGTTCTTTCGCTGCACCAGCGCATCCTGTCGGACATCAGCGAACGGATCCTGTCGGGTGCCTGGGCGCCCGGCCACCGCATCCCGTTCGAGCATGAACTGACGGCCGAATACAGATGTTCGCGCATGACAGTGAACAAGGCACTGTCGCAACTGGCCAAGGCCGGGCTGATCGAGCGCCGGCGTCGCTCCGGCAGTTTTGTCCGCCAGCCGCAGTCGCAGGCAGCCGTTCTCGAAATCCACGACATCCGGATCGAGGTCGAGGCACTTGGCCTGCCCTACCGCTACGAGCGCATGGCGCGAAACAGAAGGCGCAGCAGCGCCGACGACCGCGCCCTGCTGGAACTCGACGTCGCCGGGCCCGTGCTGGTGCTGGAATGCCGGCATTTCGCCGGCAAGCGGCCGTTCGCCCACGAGCAGCGGCTGATCAACCTGGCTGCCGTGCCGGAGGCCGCCGAAGAGGCGTTTTTCGACACGGCGCCCGGTCCGTGGCTGATCGGCCGTGTGCCGTGGAGTGCCGCCGAGCATCGCATTCGCGCGGTTGCCGCCGAACAGCACATCGCGGCGGCGCTCGACATCGAGACCGGCGCGCCGTGCCTGGTGATCGAGCGGCGGACATGGAGCGCCGAGCACCCCGTCACCCATGTCCGCTTCACCTATGCGGCAGAAAACCACACGCTGGTGGCGCGGTTCACGCCGTCGCAGGGGTAAACCCTCCCCCTTGAGGGCAGGGCTATCGCATATGAGTGATGGCATTGATGAGATAGTCGTCGTTCCAGGCGCATTTCTTGATGCGATGGCTGATGGGAACTTTGGCA
>NZ_JAMYRK010000087.1:0-20537 GCF_040321335.1 Mesorhizobium sp. M0437 | reverse complement strand
CCGTGTTTAGCGGAGCGGCGGACACATGACGGTGCTCAGGCGGCCAAGGCCCTCAGGCTCTCCTTCTTGTGCTCGCGCAGATGATCCATGTTGAGGTAGCGGGTCGCCTCGAGCCAGTTCTCGTGGATCTCCACCGCCAATGCCCGAACCAGCCGCAGACAGCTCCGCGGGTTGGGGAAGATGCGAACGACCAGGGTGTGCCAATTGGCTCCAACGACCCGCCTCCCGAGGCGGGTTTTTGTTATTGCGCCATTCATGGCAAATGGCCCAGGCGGAATACGATTCCGTTGCGGCCAAGCAGCTTTCGTCTCGTTAGAGGATCCTTCTGAATCGACGGTGGCGGAGTTCGACGCACTCGTTCCGAGCCTTCAGCCGGTTCACTCAATTCGATCCCGAACTGTCACTTCTTGCTCGGATCGTCTGCCGGGTTGACATAGGTGATCTTGAATGGCCCCTCGCCATGAACCTGGATGATCGTATCGCTTGTCGTCCAGGCGAAGTGATTCATTCCGGCCGGCGCGACGCCGAAGCCGCCAGCAGTCAGTTCGACACCTTTCGACTCGTCGAGCTTATCGCCCATTCCAATATGGAAGTTGCCGGAAAGCACCGTTACGTATTCCGTGGTGGGATGATTATGTGCGGCAATTTTGTAGCCCGCAGGTGTCTTCAACCGCAGCACAAAAGCGCCGTTCTTTGAGGGATCTCCAGCGACAACAGCCATTTCCGCGCCAGCGGGAATGACAGCAGGAGCAGGACCCCATTTGATGTCTTTGGCGTTCATCGGCATCTCATCGGCAAACAGAGGCGCCGTCCCAACAAGCAGCAGTGCCAGGGCAGAGGCAAGCTTGAGCATGACAATCTCCCAGTGTCTGTAGAGGACGGCGTCGAGTATCGGCGCGCCGATCCACTTGCCAATTGGAGTCTATCAGGGCAGAGCGCCCGAACGCATCCTGCGAACGGGGGACGCGCATTCGCGGTAGCCGCGGAAGCTGCCGCTAAAAACATTTCCAGGTGAAACGATTTTGTTTGTATCACTGTCGGTGATCGGCCTCGCTAGCTTCCAGATTTCTCTACGGCAGAAGACGGCTTGACGGCCCCTGCCCGGCATCTGAAAAGGACTGGCCTGCGGACGTGGCGGAATTGGTAGAAGCAAGGGACTTAAATCCCGTCCTAGTCCTTTGCACCCTCGCAACTAACCCCTCAAGGCTTGTAATTCCCCGGTTTGCGCCGGGGTTTTGCATTTCATTTTAAGCTCTCCACTCGTGCAAACACGCCGTTTTGGGAAATCGTGTGGGAAAAGGAGAACAGACGTTCATGACCAAACCAATCCACATGAATCTGCAGGCCGGCACCGACGACGAGTTAGACAACTACGCCAAGGGTGGCTCCAGAAGAGGAAATCGAATTAAATCAGCACAATCTTAGAGGTGCGTGAGGCGGTTTCTCAAGCACCAGCACATGACTGCCAAGAGGCGATGTGTGAGTGCTCTTAACCTTGAACCCCTCGTCAGAAAGCGTTTCGATGAATTCGCCATCCGTTCCAGGCGGAACGCGGGCAACGACATTCGAGGTGCGCCTCACAATATTGGAAAGCACCCTTCGCGCCTTGCCTGGGCCGATGTTGCGCTGCATGTGCTGATAGACGGCCAGCAGCAGGACGATATCGTATTTCGGTAGAAGGATATTGCCGAGGCGCCGGCTGCCAAGATTCAGGCGATCGAACCGGGCATGCACCGGGGAGCCACTCAACAACATCTTTGCAGTCTCGATATGCGGCTTGGCAACGTCGATCCCATGGATCGAACTGGGTTTCAGCTTGGATATCTCATAGGCGACAACACCCATATTGCAGCCAACATCGAGAATGGATTTCCCAGCATAGTCGATCTCCAATGAGAATATCCCGTCCAGTCTATCCTCCCATGTTCCTGCAAAACCTCTTTTGAACCTTGACCACCACAAATCATATACTCCTAATATTAGAGATCGCCGAAATATAGCGCTCGTTACCTTCTACTATTCATAAGTCGTGACCAAGAAAAGCCTGCCTCCCCACAAAAACACAGAAAAACATCATGGACACCACGTTCAAGCGCGCTGCGAGGCGCCTTGCTGATCTCAACTTGCGGGAAACTAGGCGCCCGCATTGGAGTAGGAGAGGACGGTGTTTAGGACATCGCCTTCAAAGCTAGTCCAGCCAACCCCATTAACGCATCACGACCACGATCTCCTGGCAGTCGCCTGATGGCTCAGAACCGCAAGGGCATCCACCGTCTGATGCAGCACAGCGACGTCTGCGACATCGGCAAGTGGGAGGTCATAGAGGTGTGGCGCAGCATCCGCGAACACATCCCAGGACTGTCCGACACCGTGGTCTACACAACGCGGCATACGTGCTGCTCGTGGCAGATCATCCGTGGCATCGACATCCGGCGCGTCCAAATCTGGATGGGCCACAAGTCGATCCAGACCACCCTGAACTACGCCCACCTCGCACCCAATCACTTGCTCGACAACCTGACCGCCCTCGAAGGTGGCGCGGCTCCGAGGCTCGTGGTAGTGAACGGCAAATCCTAGGCCGACCGTGTGGGAAACCATGCGGGAGACTGGTGGGATTTCCCCACAATGTGGGAGGTGGGCGTGGCGGAACTGGTATACGCAGCAGACTTAAAATCTGCCGGTGTTTCAAGCACTTACGGGTTCAAATCCCGTCGCCCACACCAACCCTCGCAACGGACTTAAAATCCCTCGATCTCCGATCGTACGGGTTCGATTCCCGTCGTCCGCACCAGATTTGGATTTGCCAAGACAGCTTAAGGGCGGTTCACTTTGCGGGACCGCAATTACCGACAGCTCGCGTGTTGAGCTTACCAGCCTTCAGGTCTGAAAGCTGCGGAAGGGATGCATCAAATCCGGCGTATTTTTCGTAGACTTCCCTGTCCAACGAGATTTGCCGACCGGCGGCAGTAAAAGCGACCATCCCTGTAGTGCCGATATAGGCTCGCGCCGCTCGCATTCTGCAGAAGTATTTTTTCTCGCCGTTGGACACGAACCAGCCCAGCGAGCCTGATGCACCTCGCGACAGCTTGCCGGTCTTGTATCCTTTGCTTTGCAGGTTGGAATAGGATTCAGCGTGTGACGGGGTAATCGATGCCAGGAGAAAGACAGCCATCGAAGTCGCACCCAACCACTTCGGCAAGTTTTTGATAATCATAGATCTGTTCCCTTTCAGCTGCATCTCAGCCCGTTGCGGCAAAGCCGTTCACCCCCCGATCGGGTTCAGCTTCAAATGCTGGATCAGGATAATCGTCTTGGCGTCGATAATCCGACCGTCGTGGATGCCGGCCAGCGCCTCGTCGAGCGGCATTTCCAAAACTTCGATGTCTTCGCCTTCGTCATGCGCGCCGCCGCCGTCGGAAATGCGGTCGGCGGGCGAATAGCGGGCGACGAAGAACCAGAGCCGCTCGGTCACGCTGCCGGGGCTCATATAGGGCGAAAACAGCCGCTGCACGTCCTTCAGCCGATAGCCGAGTTCCTCCTCGGCCTCCTTGCGGATGCAGGTTTCGGGATCGTCTTCGTCGAGCAGGCCGGCGCAGGCCTCGATCAGCGGCTCCTTGTGGCCGGTGACGTAGGCCGGGTAGCGGAACTGCCGCACCAGAAGCACCGTCGAACGCTCCGGATCGAAAGGCAGGATCACCGCGCCGTCGCCGCGATCGTAGGTCTGGCGGGTGTGCGTTTCCCATTTGCCGTCGCGCCGGCGATAGTCGAAGACGGTCTTTTTCAAAACCGCCCACTCGTCGGAAAGGACTTCCTCAGAGCGGATGCGAATGCGATCTTCCATGGTGGACTCCCTGCTGCCGCGGCAAGGCGTAGCCGCGAACGGCGGTTCGTGCAATCGGGCCACCAATTGGTCCAGAGCACCGGTTCACCGTCTCGTGTCTGGCGCTGGCACAATCGGCTGCCTAAATAGCGGCAACCCTCTCCGGAGTTTTTTATGACCTCATCGCTTTTCCAGCCGATCACCCTCGACGGCCTGACCTTCCCCAACCGCATCGCGGTCGCGCCGATGTGCCAGTATTCGGCCGAGGACGGCTCGGCCAGCGATTGGCATCTCTATCACTGGATGAACCTGGCGATGTCCGGCGCCGGCATGGTCACCGTCGAGATGACCGATGTCGAACGGCGCGGCCGCATCTCGCATGGCTGTCTCGGCCTTTATTCCGAGGACAACGAGGCGGCGGCGCGACGCACGCTGGATGCAGCCAAGCGTGTCGCCGCACCGGGCACGAAATTCGGCACGCAGCTTGCCCATGCCGGCCGCAAGGCGTCCAACCGGAAACCCTGGGAGGGCGGCGGCCCGCTGCATGCCGATCAGGATCCGTGGCCGATCGTGTCGGCCTCGGCGATCGCCTACGACAGCGGCTGGCAGGTGCCGCGGGCGCTGGAGGACGACGAGATCCTGCAAATCATCGAACGCTTCGCCGATGCGGCGCGGCGGGCCGAGCGCGCCGGCTTCGACTTCATCGAGCTGCATGCCGCGCATGGCTATCTGATCTTCCAATTCCTGTCGCCGCTGTCCAACCGGCGCACCGACCGCTGGGGCGGCTCGCTGGAGAACCGCATGCGTTTCGCCGTCGAGATCGCCAAGGCGGTAAAGAAGGCGACGCCCAGGCTGATGCTGGGCGCGCGTCTGTCGATCAAGGAATGGGTCGATGGCGGCTTCGAGGTCGAGGATGCGATCGAAGTGGCAAAAGCGCTGAAGGAAGCCGGCGTCGCCTATCTCTGCTGCTCGAGCGGCGGCAACTCGCCCTTGCAGAAGCTGCCCTCCGGGCCCGGCTACCAGGTGCATCTGGCCGAAGCGGTGCGCAAGGCCGTCGGCATCCCGACGCGGGCCGTCGGCCTGATCGACGATCCGCAACAGGCCGAGGCGATCGTCGCCGACGGCCGCGCCGACATGGTGGCGCTGGCGCGCGCCTTTCTTGCCGATCCGCGCGGGGGCTGGCGCGCCGCGGCCACCTTCGGTGAAAAAATCCACCCGGCGCCGCAGCTTGCCCGCTCGGTGACGACGATGCAGCACTGGATGAAGGCGGCGAACTGACGGCGGGTTCGTCTCGCTGGACGGGCCAGCACAGCTTCGCATGGATCCTCTGCCGGTGTAGAGTGGCCGGGGGCCGCGGCTGGGCGCGGCGGGTTGGGGGAGCAGAGACATGTCGTTCAGGGGGATTTCCATTGCGGCCGCCGCCGCGGTTGTGGCCGAGCTGTCGTTCGCCGCGCCGACGCCGGCCGGGGCGCAATATTGCGAAGGCACGGTGCACGGACTTTCCAGGCACTACAATCTGGCGACGGGAAGCGGCTTTCTCGCCGTTCGGGCCCGGCCGAACTCGTCGTCGCGCATGGTCGGGCAATTGTTCAACGGCGACCAAACCGAGATCTTCGACCGCCGCGGAAACTGGTACAAGGTCGATTTCGGCGGCCGCACCGGCTGGGCGAATGCACGCTGGCTGCGCAACGACTGCGGCTATTGAGCTATTTTCGCCTGAGCTAAAAAGCAGTTGCAACCAAATCGGCCGCTCCGCGTTGGCGGCGATGATGGACAGCAAGCCATTTGAAAAGCCGGTCGTGGTCGAACTCGGCCATGTCGGCAAATATCGGCAGATCCGCAGCGCCCAGGAGGCGGCGGAGTGCCTGATGACGATCTGGCCACTCAACCGCGGGCCGCGTCATCGTGATGCCCTCGACACTTGCCTAAAAGTGCTGGAAGGTTATCGTTCGACGGCGGATGCGCGCCGGGCACTGATCGAAGCCGCCAGGGAATCGGACGTGCTGGTCCCAGACGACAGGCTGCCAGACGACAGACTGGCCGACGATAGGCTGCATTGAGGCAACGGGCTTTCAACCGGAGGGTTTCATGGCGAAACTGACCTACAAGATCGTCGAGCATGACGGAGGCTGGGCCTACAAGGTCGGCTCGACATTCTCCGAAACGTTCCCCACCCATCAGGACGCGTTGCGCGCCGCCGAGATCGCTTCGGCCGAACAGCAGGTCGCCGGCAACACCGACGGCATCCAGTACGAGGACGCCGACGGCAAATGGCACGACGAGCTCGCCGACGGCCGCGACCGGCCGCAGACCGAGGTTTCGGATTAGAGTGTGCCGATATCCAGGTGATGCCGGCGTGCTTTACAGGTCGGTTTGGTAGCGCTACCGTCTCAAATCGCGCGTGACCGGGGAGGAGCCTGGGTGCCGTCGCGAGCCAGGCAGGAAAGCGGTTTCCTTCGAAGTCGTTGCGGGAATCAATCGGGAGGAGATCGATGGCGTCTGTCGCGATCGGGGATGTCTACAAATCATTTGGGACCGTCGAGGTCCTGCACGGGGTCAGCGTCGATATAGACGACGGCGAGTTCGTCACGCTGGTCGGGCCTTCGGGTTGCGGAAAGTCTACCCTGCTCAGGATGATCGCCGGCCTGGAAAAGATCTCGCGCGGCCAGATCGCGATCGGCAAACGTGTCGTCAACAACGTTGCGCCAAAGGAGCGCGACGTCGCCATGGTCTTCCAGAACTATGCGCTCTACCCGCATATGACGGTCGCCGAGAACATGGCGTTCTCGCTGATGCTCAAGGGCGTTCCCAAGGCGGAGAGCGATGCCGGCGTGCGGCGCGCGGCCGAAATCCTGGGACTGGTTCCGCTGCTCGACCGCTATCCGCGCCAGCTTTCCGGCGGCCAGCGCCAGCGCGTTGCCATGGGCCGGGCGATCGTGCGCGACCCGCAGGTTTTCCTGTTCGACGAGCCGCTGTCGAATCTCGATGCCAAGCTCCGGGTGCAGATGCGCGCCGAGATCAAGGAACTGCACCAGCGCCTGAAGACGACGACGGTCTACGTCACCCACGACCAGATCGAGGCGATGACCATGGCCGACAAGATCGTCGTCATGCATGACGGCATCGTCGAGCAGATCGGGCCGCCGCTCGAGCTGTACGACCGGCCGAACAATCTGTTTGTCGCCAGTTTCATCGGCTCGCCCGCCATGAACATGCTCAGAGGCGAGATCGTAAGCGACGGCTCGCCGTCATTTCGCGGCGCCGGCGGGATTTCGGTCCCGTTGGCCTCGGCACTTTCCATCGGCAATGGTGAGCCGGTCGTGCTGGGGATACGGCCCGAGCATTTACGGCTGTCCGACAATCAGGGCATTCCGGTCACCGTCGTGGTGGTCGAGCCGACAGGGTCCGAAGTGCAGCTCATCGGCCGCACCGCCGGCGGCGATGAGATCGTCGCAAATTTCCGCGAACGCCATTCCTTCACGCCGGGCGAAACCATCCGGCTTACGGCCGAGCCTGGCCTCATTCACCTCTTTCACGGCGAAACCGGACAGCGGTTCGAAACGCCCATCGGGCAGTAGGACGGCAAGGACAATAAGCAGGAGGAAGCGAGCATGAAATTCACCAGACGTGACGTGATCCGCACCACCGCCGGCGTTGCGGCGGGAGCCTTGGGAAGCCGGCTCATCGGCTCTCCCGCCTTTGCCCAGGAGGGGTTGAAATACAAGCCCGAGGACGGCGCCAAGCTCAGGCTGCTGCGCTGGTCGCCTTTCGTGCAGGGCGACGAGGATCAATGGCTGGCCAACACCAAACGCTTCACCGAAGCGACCGGCGTCGAGGTCCGCGTCGACAAGGAAAGCTGGGAGGACATCCGCCCCAAGGCGGCGGTCGCCGCCAATGTCGGCTCCGGCCCGGACCTGATGTTCGTCTGGTTCGACGACCCGCACCAATATCCCGACAAGCTGCACGACGTGACGGAGCTGGGGGAATATCTCGGCTCGAAATATGGCGGCTGGCACGATGGACCGCACCAATATGCGACACGGCAAGGCAAGTTCCTCGGCCTGCCTCTGGCGACCATCGGCAATGCCATCGTCTATCGCGAAAGCTGGGTGAAGGAGGCCGGCTTCTCCGAATTTCCGAAGGACACGGCAGGCCTGCTCGAGCTTTGCAAGGCATTGCAGGCGAAGGGGCACCCGGCCGGCTTCACGCATGGCCACGGCGTCGGCGACGGCAACAACTACGCCCACTGGCTGCTGTGGAGCCATGGCGGCCAGATGGTCGACGAGAGCAGCAAGGTGACGATCAACAGCCCCGAGACGCTGAAGGCGATCGAATACGCGCAGGAGCTCTACAAGACCTTCATTCCCGGTACCGAAAGCTGGCTCGACGTCAACAACAACCGCGCCTTCCTGGCCGGGCAATTGAGCGTCATCGCCAACGGCATTTCGGCCTACAACACCGCCAAGATCAACAAGGACAAGGATCCGAAACTGGCCGAGATAGCCAAGGACATCCGCACCACCAACCTGCCGATCGGCCCGGTCGGAAAATCCGTCGAGCTGTTCCAGGTGACCACGGCCGTGATCTTCGACTACACGCCCTACCCCAACGCCGCCAAGGCCTACCTGCAGTTCATGTTCGAGGATCCGCAAATGTCGCACTGGATCACGTCGTCGGCAGGCTATTGCTGCCAGACGCTCAAAGCCTTCGACAACAACCCGGTGTGGACGGCCGATCCGAACAATGCCGCCTACGCCAAGGCCTCGGCGACGCTGCGGCCCAACGGCTATGCCGGCCCGCTTGGCTATGCCTCGGCAGCGACCATGGCCGATTATGTGCTGGTCGACATGTTCGCCAAGGCGGTGACAGGCCAGGCGACGCCGCAAGAAGCGATGGAAGAAGCCGAGAAGCGCGCAAACCGCTACTATCGCGTTTGAGCCGGGTTCAGCCGGGCAGCCATGCTGCCCGGCTTCGAATCGCGCATGGCCGCCCGGCCGTTCAATGAGACCTTAGAGGAGCCGACCCATGGCCGTGACCTCCGCTGCCGCTCAGCCACGCCGGTCGGCGCTGTCGCGCATTCTGACGTTCGTGTCCGAAAGTCATAACGCGCTTGGCTTCGGCTTCATGCTGCCGGCGGCGGCGCTGCTGCTGGTCTTCCTGACCTATCCGCTCGGGCTCGGCGTCTGGCTCGGCTTCACCGATGCCCGCATCGGCCGCCCCGGCATCTTCATCGGTATCGAGAACTACGAATATCTGTGGGATGACGCCGTCTTCTGGCTCTCCGTCTTCAACACCTTGCTCTACACGATCAGCGCCTCGGTCCTGAAGTTTGTGCTCGGCCTGTGGCTGGCGCTTATCCTCAACCAGAACCTGCCGTTCAAGTCGTTCTTCCGCGCGATCGTCCTGCTGCCCTGGGTGGTGCCGACGGTGCTGTCGGCGATCGCCTTCTGGTGGATCTACGATTCGCAATTCTCGATCCTGTCCTGGGCGCTTATGGAAATGGGCCTGATCGACCATCGCATCAACTTCCTCGGCGATCCGGAGAATGCGCGGGCTTCGGTTATCGCCGCCAACGTCTGGCGCGGCATTCCTTTCGTGGCGATCACGCTGCTTGCCGGCCTGCAGACGATCCCGCAGTCGCTCTACGAGGCCGCCACGCTCGACGGCGCCAGCCGCTGGCAATTGTTCCGCTATGTGACGCTGCCGCTGCTGACGCCGATCATCGCCATCACCATGACGTTTTCGGTGCTGTTCACCTTCACCGACTTCCAGCTGATTTATGTGCTGACGCGCGGCGGGCCGGTGAACGCCACGCATCTGATGGCGACGCTGTCGTTCCAGCGCGGCATTTCCGGAGGCCAGCTTGGCGAAGGCGCCGCGATCGCAGTTGCCATGATCCCGTTCCTGCTGGCGGCGATCCTGTTCAGCTATTTTGGCCTGCAGCGTCGCAAATGGCAGCAGGGCGGCGGAGATTGACATGACCGCGATCGAAACGAGCAAACGCCCGGAACTCGACGAAGGCGGCATGGGCTACCTGCAGAGTTTGCCGCGGCGCGTGGTGACGGTCTACCTGCCGTTGCTGATCTTCGTCATCGTGCTGTTGTTTCCGTTCTACTGGATGACGATCACGGCGGTTAAGCCCAACCTCGAGATGACCGACTACGCCAATTTCAATCCGTTCTGGGTGGTGCATCCGACGCTCGAGCATATCCGCTACCTGCTCTTCGAGACGTCTTACCCGGGCTGGCTGCTCAACACGATCATCATCTCGACCGCCGCTACGTTCCTGTCGCTGCTGGCTGCGGTGTTCGCTGCCTACGCGATCGAGCGCTTGCGGTTCTCCGGGGCGCGGCAGGTCGGCCTCGCGGTGTTCCTCGCCTATCTCGTACCGCCCTCGATCCTGTTCATTCCGCTGTCTGTGATGGTGTTCAACCTTGGTCTTTACGACACGCCGTTCGCGCTCATCCTCACCTATCCGACCTTCCTGATCCCGTTCTGCACATGGCTGCTGATGGGTTATTTCCGCTCGATCCCGTTCGAGCTGGAAGAATGCGCGCTGATCGACGGGGCGAGCCGTTGGCAGATCCTCACCAAGATCGTGCTGCCGCTATCGGTGCCGGGCCTGATTTCCGCCGGCATCTTCGCATTCACGCTGTCATGGAACGAGTTCATCTACGCCTTGACCTTCATCCAGTCGTCCGAAAACAAGACTGTGCCGGTCGGCGTGCTCACCGAGCTGGTGCGCTCGGACGTCTATGAATGGGGGGCGCTGATGGCGGGAGCGCTGATCGGCTCGCTGCCGGTCGTGGTGCTCTATTCGTTCTTTGTCGAGCACTATGTTTCCTCGATGACCGGAGCCGTGAAGGAATAGCCAGCATCGTGATTGGGTTCGGAGGTATTCCCGGCGGCCGGGAATGCCCGGGGCGGGCGCCCTGCCGGCCGAGACCGCGTTCCGGGAGGGTGTCAGCTGCCGGTGTCGGACTTCGGCGCAAATGCGCGGTCGGCAATGCGTTCGATGAAAGCGACGACCCGTTCCGGCTCGACGAATTGCGGCATGTGGCCAAGCCCCTCGACAGGTTCGAAATCGAGCCCGCTGATCTTTTCCATCACCGGCCAGCCGTGGATATCGATGCCCAGCACGCGGTCGGAAGCACCAAACAGAATGCCGGCCGGCATGGTGATTTCACCATAGCGTTGCTCGATGCGGCCAAGGTCATGCTCGATGGCCACGACATCGGTCGACGTTGCATAGAAATGGCTTGGCCTGAGCCCGCACCAGCCGCCGCCCTCGACCATATAGTCGGTCGGCGCCGTCTGCGGCGCGAAAATGAAGGCAAGCGTCGCTTCGGCATATTTGAGAGCCGCCGGGATCGCCACCGTACAAGCCATGATCCGGCGCCGCAGCGGCGACTTAATGTACAGCGGGCCGAACTTCTCGAGCGCGTCCGGCTCCAGATGGGTCAGCGGTGCCAGCAAGGCGATGCCGGAAATCGCCTCTGGATGCTCGACAGCCAGCGTCAGCGCGATGGCGCCACCCAGCGAATGACCGACGACCAGCGGCTTTTCCAGCCCAAGCGCGTCGATAAAATGCCGCACGACCTCGGCCTGCTCGGACAGCCGTCCGCTGGCGGCCCTGGCCCGCACCGAATAGCCGGAGCCCGGACGGTCGAGCGCGATCAGCCGATAGTTCGGGCCGAACCGCCCGAACAGCGTGTGGCCGAATTGATGAAGCTGCGCGCCGAGGCCGTGCAGGAAGACGATCGGCCGCCCCTCGCCCGTCTCGACATAATGGATGCGGTTGCCGTCGATCTCGATGAATCTGCCACTGGCCGGCACCAGCCTTTCGGCCTTCGCCGCGATCCGCAGCGTCGCCAGCATCGGATAGGCTGCCACGACGAGCGCCAGCAGAAACAGCGCGCCGGGTAGCCATAGCAGAATCGATGCCGGCATGTCTTGCTCAGGGCTCCAAACCGGCACGCAGCATCACCCGCCAACGGGTGTACTGCAAGGGAGGTGGCACAGGTAGATCCGTCGTTTGGCGGCATTGCCGCCGGCCGTTTGCCGCGCTATCTCAGGCGACCCGTTTGCCGGAGCCAGTCATGACCGAAATCGTCACCGCCGCCATGCTCGTCATCGGCGACGAGATTCTGTCCGGCCGCACCAAGGACAAGAACATCGGCCACCTCGCCGACATCATGACGGCGATCGGCATCGACCTGAAGGAAGTCCGCATCGTTCCCGACGAAGAAGACGAGATCGTCGCTGCGGTGAATGCGCTGCGCACCCGCTATACTTATGTCTTCACCACCGGCGGCATCGGCCCGACGCATGACGACATCACCGCCGATTCAGTTGCCAAGGCCTTTGGCGTGCCATGCGAATACGACGCCAAGGCCTACGCCCTGCTGGAGGCAAGCTACGCCGCCCGCGGCATCGAATACACCGAAGCGCGCAAGCGCATGGCGCGGATGCCGCGCGGGGCAGACCACATCGATAATCCAGTGTCGGTTGCACCGGGCTTTCGCATTGGCAACGTCCATGTCATGGCCGGCGTGCCGGCGATTTTCCAGGCGATGCTCGACAATGTCGTGCCGACATTGCGAGCCGGCACCAAAATGCTGTCGGCAACCGTGGAATGCCCGTTCGGCGAAGGCCTGATCGGCGGGCCGCTGGGCGACATCCAGAAGGCGCATCCGGACACGATCATCGGCTCCTACCCGAAATATGGCGACGGCAAGTTCTGGACGGAACTGGTGGTGCGCGCCCGCAGCCAGCAGGCGCTGGACTCCGCACGCGCAGACGTAGAGGCTATGGTGGCGGGCTTGATCAAGGCAAGCCGAGTGGGCTGATCGGCCGGCCTGACGGAACCAGCATCGCGCAGTGACGTTTGTCACGGATGGGATCGCCGTAAGAAGTGAGGGACTGCCATGCGCTTCAAGACCATCGTCGCCATACTACAGAACGAACAGGATGCCGAGCGCGTCCTCGACTGCGCGATCCCGCTGGCAGGCCGGTTCCAGAGCCATCTGATCGGCATCCATGCCGAGGCGCTGCCCGTGCCCTACACCTCTGCCACCGGCTTTCCGGACACCGAGTTCCTGCAGGTTTCCGCCGATATGAACCGGGAGCGCGCCGAGAAGTTGCAGGCCGCCTTTCACAAGCGCATCGAGAATTCCGGCCTGTCGTTCGAGTGGCGCAGTCTCGAGAGTTTTTCCGGCGACAGTGCGCTGACCGGCATCTCGACCGTTCGCACCGCGGACCTGATCATCGCCGCGCAGCGCGAATCGGGCAGCGACCCGAGCGCCGACGTCGACACGCTGGTCTACGATGCCGGCCGGCCGGTGCTGGTGGTGCCGCATTCGGGTCCGCTCGTCACTAGCTTCAAGCACGTGCTGCTCGCCTGGAACGGCAGCAAGGAAGCCGCGCGCGCGGCCTTCGATGCCCTGCCCTTCATCATCGAGGCCGAGAAGACGGACATCGTCGTCATCGACCCGCCAGATACGCTGGACGAGGCGCCGGAAACAGCCGGCGCCGAGATCGCCGCCTCGCTGTCCAGGCATGGCGCGACCGTCAGCGTCTCGGTGCTGAGGTCCGGCGGCGCCTCGGTCGACGACATCATCCAGACCAGGGTCGCCGAGTCGGGTGCGGACCTGCTCGTGCTCGGCGCCTACAGCCATTCCTGGCTGCGCCAGCTGCTGTTCGGCGGGGTGACGCGAACGGTGCTGCGCACCGCCCCGGTGGCGGCTTTCCTGTCGCGGTAGGTTCACAGGGATAGCTGGCAGGACAATAGCTTTGCCGCGCCCTTGCCAAGGCCAAGCCTTTCCAGTTAATTCCGCGCGCATTCCATAGTGTCTGCGCGCGATGCGCGCTTTGCGGAGTGCGCGAAAGATGTCCCTGCCCGAAAAAGCCTTCCCGGTCTCCTGGGACCAGTTCCACCGCGATGCGCGCGCGCTCGCCTGGCGGCTTGCCGGCGCCAACAAGGGGCAATGGAAGGCGATCGTCTGCATCACGCGCGGCGGCCTGGTTCCGGCGGCTATCATTTCGCGCGAACTTGGCATCCGCATCATCGAGACGGTCTGCGTCGCCTCCTACCACGATTATACCAGCCAGGGGCAATTGCAGGTGCTGAAGGAGGTCACGCCGGCGCTGCTCGCCGATGACGGGGCCGGCGTGCTGATCATCGACGACCTCACCGACACCGGCAAGACGGCGGGCATCGTGCGCGCGATGATGCCTAAGGCGCATTTCGCCACCGTCTATGCCAAGCCGAAAGGCAGGCCGATGGTGGACACTTTCGTTACCGAGGTCAGCCAGGACACCTGGATCTATTTCCCCTGGGACATGGGCTTCACCTACCAGAAGCCGATCGCCGACGATCACGCCGGCTGATTCGCGGCAACGCCGCTTGATGCACCGAGTCCGCCCAGGGGATCTCCGCACACCGATAAAGGCGTGGCGCGACGCTGCTGCAGTCGCGCCATTAGGCTGAGATCGGCGCAGATTGACGGAATCTGGCCGATCCGTGCAACATTTTTTACTTTCATTGCTTATAATTAGCCGTAAGATTCGTGAGACGGCAAATGATTCTGGAAGCTGGGGCAAGCTTCTCCGATGTTGACGAGGCCAACGACGCACAACCATAAGGCCGAAAGGGTCCGGCGACTCTTAGGCGCGGTGCCGTACCGCCTGCAGGTTGCAGCCCTGCCTTGGCGCGATAGCGGGGACGGCGTCGAAATCATGCTGATCACCAGCCGCGATACCGGCCGCTGGGTGCTTCCCAAGGGCTGGCCGGAAGCAAAGGAGCCGCTTTGTGAAGCGGCGGCACGCGAAGCGGGCGAGGAGGCCGGGCTGCGCGGCACGATCTCGCATCACGAGGCCGGCCGTTATTTCTACGCCAAGGTGCTGGATTCCGGCGAGGAAGTGCCGTGCGAGGTGCTGGTCTTCCCGCTGCAGGTCGACAAGGTCGCCGACCGATGGAAGGAAAAGCGGGCACGCACCCGCAAATGGGTCAGCGCCGCCGAGGCTGTGCGCATGGTCAACGAACCCGACCTCAGCCAGATCATCGCCCATTTCTGCGCGGATCCGCATCGGTTCTCCTGAGTCTCAGTCGCGCATAGCCTATTCGCTCAGGTGCTGTGAACGTCGTTGCCGAAGCGCCTCCACCCAGAGCCGACCCTTCCTCGCCGCGCTCCGCTTCTATCCCCGTTATCCACATATGTGACACACAAGATGTTGGGGTCATAAAAGCTACGCAAACGAATCCTTGACGCCGCAAAACGAGTCGCCTTTTATAGGCCATGCGCTTTTGTTGAGAGTGCGACCGGAAAAGTTTCGAGGCCGGTCTTTTTCCCGGAATATGTGCGTTTTGATCCGCATTCCCGCCTGTTTACGAGGCCGGCGAATGCGTGGGATTTTGAAGCCTTGGGGGGCGAAAGGGGAGGATTGTCGGACTTGAATAAATTGTCTGTTAATACTATATTTAGTGTTTGCAGGTAGGTTCGACGCTAGATAATGTGAAGTTCCCTCGACCGAGGGCGTTACAAAAAGTTTTCAGTTTTGAGGGACCCACAGGGTCCGTGAGCGCGTTGGACAGCGGCCTCGCAAGAGGTTCGACCGGCAGGGCGGCGGAGACTGTGAAGATGAGAGCCGGCGGGTTTCGAACGCCGGCAGACGGCGGACATGCGCGTTTCGTCAAGAGGGCAGAAATCCTCTGGGAAAAGCGCTATATGTAGACAAAAGGGACCGGACCAATGCGCATCGAGCGTCGTTTCACCAAGCCAGGACAATCTGCCTATGCGGAGATCGAATTCCGCAAGGCGCTTTCCGAGATCAAGAATCCGGATGGGTCGGTGGTGTTCCGCTTGGACAACATCGACGTGCCGGCGCAGTTCTCCCAGGTTGCCGCCGATATCCTGGCGCAGAAATATTTCCGCAAGGCGGGCGTCCCGGCACGGCTGAAGAAGGTCGAAGAGACGCAAGTCCCCTCCTTCCTGTGGCGCTCCGTCGCCGACGAGGCTGAACTGGCCAAGCTGCCGGAAGCCGAGTGCTACGGTTCCGAGACCGACGCCCGCCAGGTCTTCGACCGGCTTGCCGGTGCCTGGACCTATTGGGGCTGGAAGGGCGGCTACTTCAAGTCGGAGGAAGACGCGCGCGCCTTCCGCGACGAGCTCGCCTATATGCTGGCCACCCAGCGCGTCGCGCCGAACTCGCCGCAATGGTTCAACACCGGCCTGCACTGGGCCTATGGCATCGACGGCCCGAGCCAGGGCCACTTCTATGTCGACCCGTTCACCGGCAAGCTGACCAAGTCGAAGTCTTCCTACGAGCATCCGCAGCCGCATGCCTGCTTCATCCAGGGCGTGCAGGACGACCTCGTCAACGAGGGCGGCATCATGGATTTGTGGGTGCGTGAGGCGCGCCTGTTCAAATATGGCTCCGGCACCGGCTCCAACTTCTCGTTCCTGCGCGGCGAAGGCGAAAAGCTGTCGGGCGGCGGTCGTTCGTCGGGGCTGATGAGCTTCCTCAAGATCGGCGACCGCGCGGCGGGCGCCATCAAGTCGGGCGGCACGACGCGTCGCGCCGCGAAAATGGTCATCGTCGACGCCGATCATCCCGACATCGAGGAATTCATCGACTGGAAGGTCAATGAGGAGCAGAAGGTCGCCTCGCTGGTCACTGGCTCGAAGATCGTCAAGAAGCATCTCGAAGCGATCATGAAGGCCTGCATCAACTGCGAAGGCAATGGCGACGATTGCTTCGACCCGGCGGTCAACACCGCGCTGAAGCGCGAGATCAAGGCGGCCAAGAAGGACGCGGTGCCGGAGAACTACATCTACCGCGTCATCCAGTTCGCCAAGCAGGGCTACACCTCGATGTCGTTCAAGACCTACGACACCGACTGGGATTCGGACGCCTATCTCACCGTTTCCGGCCAGAATTCCAACAATTCGGTGTCGCTGAAGGACGATTTCCTGCGCGCCGTCGAGCAGGACGGCGACTGGCATCTCACCGCCCGCAAGGACGGCAAGGTGCTGAAGACACTGAAGGCGCGCGATCTCTGGGAAAAGATCGGCTATGCCGCCTGGGCATCGGCCGATCCGGGCCTGCATTTCAACACGACGATGAACGACTGGCACACCTGCGCCTCGGCCGGTGCGATCCGGGCGTCCAACCCGTGCTCGGAATACATGTTCCTCGACGACACCGCCTGCAACCTGGCCTCGATCAACCTTCTGCCCTATCGCAACGCCGACGGCACCATCGACATCGCTGCCTACGAGCACACGGTGCGGCTGTGGACCATGGTGCTGGAAATCTCCGTCATGATGGCGCAGTTCCCGTCGAAGGAGATCGCCAAGCTTTCCTACGAGTACCGCACGCTCGGCCTCGGCTACGCCAATATCGGCGGCCTGCTGATGACCTCGGGCATTCCCTATGATTCCGACGAGGGCCGCGCCATCTGTGCCGCCCTCACCGCGATCATGACCGGCACCGCCTATGCCACTTCGGCCGAAATGGCCGCCGAGCTCGGCGCCTTCCCCGACTACGACCGCAACGCGCAGAACATGCTGCGCGTCATGCGCAACCACCGCCGCGCGGCCTATGGCGAAAGGGACGGCTACGAGAGGCTAGCCGTCAACCCGGTGCCGCTGGTCGCCTCGGATCTCAAGCAGCAGGAGCTTGCCGACCATGCCAAGGCCGCCTGGGACCGCGCCATCGAGCTTGGCGAGGAGCATGGCTACCGCAACGCACAGGCAACGGTGATCGCACCGACCGGCACGATCGGCCTGGTGATGGATTGCGACACCACCGGCATCGAGCCCGACTTCGCGCTGGTGAAATTCAAGAAGCTGGCCGGCGGCGGCTATTTCAAGATCATCAACCGCGCGGTGCCCGAAGCGCTGCGCACGCTCGGCTATTCCGAGGCCCAGATCGCCGAGATCGAGGCCTATGCCGTCGGCCACGGCAATCTCAACCAGGCGCCGGGCATCAACCCCGGCTCGCTCAAGGCAAAGGGCTTTACCGACGACAAGATCGCGGCGCTCAATGCGGCATTGAAGTCGGCCTTCGACATCAAGTTCGTCTTCAACCAGTGGACGCTGGGCGCCGACTGGGTGAAGGAGACGTTCGGCTTCACCGATGAGCAGCTCAACGATTTCTCGTTCGAGATGCTGCCGGCGCTGGGCTTCTCGAAGAAGGACATCGAGGCCGCCAACATCCATGTCTGCGGGGCGATGACGCTGGAAGGCGCGCCGTTCCTGAAGGCCGAACACCTGCCGGTGTTCGACTGCGCCAGCCCGTGCGGCAAGATCGGCAAGCGTTCGCTGTCGATCAACAGCCACATCATGATGATGGCGGCGGCGCAGCCCTTCATCTCCGGCGCCATTTCCAAGACCATCAACATGCCGAACGACGCAACGGTGGAAGATGCCAAGGGCGCCTACATGCTGTCGTGGAAGCTGGCGCTGAAGGCCAACGCGCTCTATCGCGACGGCTCGAAGTTGTCGCAGCCGCTCAACGCTTCGTTGCTTGCCGACGTCGAAGACGACGAGGACGAAGCCATCGAGCAGCTGATCGCGGCACCGGCCGCGCAGCGCGCGGTGCAGGTGACCGAGAAGATCGTCGAGCGCGTCGTCGAGCGTCTCTACCGCGACCGCGAGAAACTGCCGAACCGCCGCAAGGGCTATACCCAGAAGGCGGTCGTCGGCGGCCACAAGGTCTATCTGAGGACCGGCGAATTCGATGACGGCCGCCTCGGCGAGATCTTCATCGACATGCACAAGGAAGGTGCCGCCTTCCGGGCGATGATGAACAACTTCGCCATCGCCATCTCGCTCGGCCTGCAATATGGCGTGCCGCTCGAGGAATTCGTCGAAGCCTTCACCTTCACCAAATTCGAGCCGGCCGGCATGGTGCAAGGCAATGACGCCATCAAGAACGCCACGTCGATCCTCGACTATGTCTTCCGCGAACTCGCCGTCTCCTATCTCGGCCGCAACGACCTCGCCCATGTCGACCAGTCGGACTTCGACAAGACTGCGCTCGGGCGCGGCATCAACGAAGGCAAGGCAACGCCCTTCTCCAAGGGCCTGACCCGCGGCGCCTCGCCGGTCAAGCTGGTGTCGGGCATGGGTGCCGAGCCGAAAGGCTTTGCGGGTTCCGGCTCCGGAACTCCGGCCCGTACCGCCCCGACCGCCTTCTCCGGCTCCAACGTGCTGACGCTGAAGCCGGCCAGCGACGAAGCCATCGCCTACAAGCGCGACTACGAGGAGCGCGCCAGGGAACTGGTCGAGGACATCGTCTACGCGGAAGCCTCCGACCCGACGGAGCTGTTCACCGACGAGGCCGCGAAAGAAGCAGCCGAAGCCAAAGCGCTCGCCGCCAACCGGCGCCAGCAATCATTGATGCAGGGCTACACCGGCAACGAATGCTCGGAATGCCATAACTTCACGATGGTGCGGAACGGGACTTGCGAGAAGTGCGATACTTGCGGGGCGACGAGCGGGTGTAGCTGAGCGCTCACATCTTCGATGGCCGATTGGCGTAGACAATTGAAGGGGGCGTTTGCCTTTGATAGCGCCCCTTTCGCCGTACACCCAAACGACGAACGCCGAGCACTTACTGCCATTTCAAACGCGATCCGTTCAGGCGCGTCGAAAATAGAAATAGAACGCGAGATCGAAAAGTATTTTCAAGATAGAAAAACTGGCCAAGAGTTTATCAACTATCAAATTTACCTGTTTCGTTCCTACTTTAATCGCCAATACTCAATAATAAAAAATTGCTGGATCCTATCTAAGACCTCCACAAATGGAGTCGAATTCATAACGATCTTCTCAGGACGCACCTCGATTGACACCATTCTTTACCACTGTATGCATATCTATGCATCGCGCGAGTACAATCAGGCCACCCAGCTAATGCGCGCGAAGAAGAAAAGTTGGCCGGTATTTCGCATCCAATTCCATCAGTTCGAGAGCGGCGCTCTTTGGGAAGGCAGGGCGTCTATCGGCGAGTCACCAGACTACCTTCTAGAACGAGCAGATGCGACGCTTTCAAAGGGGCTAGATCCGACTTCCTCGATAACGTGGCGCCCGAAGCTGATCCCGAAGGACCCCGGCGAAACCTGGCATGGGATGCGCTACCCGAGCTAACGACGCCAAGATAGCCGCCCAATTGCTTCTGCCAGCAATTGCCGTCTATCGCGTCAATGCCGCCAGCCCCTTCGTCGCCGTGGCCGGCAGTCCGCCTAAAGGAGCGATGACATGCGTTACGTGGTGGTGATTGAAAAAGCCGGAAACAATTTTTCCGCTTATGTGCCGGATCTGCCCGGCTGCATCGCCACCGGTGCGACGGTGCCTGAGGTTGAAGCCGAAATTCGTGACGCAATACGCTTTCATATCGAAGGCCTGCGGGCCAATGGGCTGGATGTACCCAAGGGGGTCAGCCTGGCGGAATATGTAGAGGCGTAGAAGGTGCGATCTCCCCTTCTACCCTTGTGGGAGAAGGTGGCCTCGCGAAGCGAGGTCGGATGAGGGGTGCTCCAGCTTGGCACCGGCGGCGCTCCGTCCAACACCCCTCAACCGTCTCGGCGCTCCGCGCCGAGCCACCTTCTCCCACAGGGAGGGCTTTGCATGAAGGGTGTGCTTAACCTGATTGGCCTACTGGGCGTCTTTTGAAGGCGTCTAAGGCCTCGCCCTGTCGCCCTGGCGCGGCA
>NZ_JAMYRK010000086.1:0-20604 GCF_040321335.1 Mesorhizobium sp. M0437 | reverse complement strand
GACTCGGCTGGAGCGATCTGCTCGGCCGGAGCGGATTCTGTTTGCTGCTGCTGATTGCGCCGCTTCTTGCGGGGTTGCTCGGACTCGGCTGGAGCCGCCTGCTCGGCCGGAGCGGATTCCGTTTGCTGCTGCTGGTCGCGCTTCTTCTTTCTGGGCTGCTCTGCCTGCTGGCTTTGCGCGCAGGCCTCCGCCGACTCGCCCTCGGCGCAACTCGATTGCACTGGGATGAGCGGCGCTGCGGTACGTTGCACGGGGCCGAATGCGGCGTCGCCTTGCAGTGGGAACGCGCCTAGCGGCGCGGACGCCATCAACAGGCCAAGCGCCGTGCCTGCCAGAATCCGTGGTTGGCGTTTCATCATAAACACTCCTTGTGGCGTCCCATCCATGCCCAAACTTTCAGCAACCATGTTTGGTTCCTGTTTGTAGGTTCTAGCTGTGGCACAGGGCGATTGACCGGCGTTTTGAAGGCGACTTCATGTCATTCGTATGGTCCTGGCGTATGTTCCGGCGTATGGTCCCGGCGTATCGTTCGGACGAGGGTGCACGGTTGCCGTGCTTGACCTTGAAGCGTCCGGGGGCCACATGCCGACGATGGAAAAGCCGTTCTGGAAGACCAAGACGCTCGAGGCGATGACCCCGGCCGAGTGGGAATCACTCTGCGACGGTTGTGGCAAGTGCTGCCTGTCGAAACTCGAAGACGAGGACACCGGAGAGATCTACTGGACCAGCGTCGGCTGCCGGCTGTTCGACGCTGGAAGCTGCCGCTGCTCCGACTATGCCAACCGGCTGGCGCGTGTTCCGGATTGCGTCGGGCTGACGCCGCAGAACGTGCGCACCATCAGCTGGCTGCCCAAGACCTGCGCTTACCGGCTGGTGGCCGAGGGCCGCGATCTCTATTGGTGGCACAGGCTGGTGTCGGGAAGCGACGAGACCGTGCACGAGGCCGGCATCTCGATGCGCGGCCGGGTCAGCGCCAGCGAGACCGACCTTGCCGAGCCGGACGACTATTTCGACCATATGCTCGCGGACGAGCCTTAGGATTTCCTGCGGTAACGAAGACCGGGAACCATGGCAAAAGGGTACGTTCCCCATCTGCCCTGCATAGAACGGTTCCAGAAACGGACAGACTAACGGCTGGCCCATTCTTGCCGCATGAACGGGGGATGAATGGCCGGTTCGCAAAAAATTCAGACAGGCGGGTGCATTCTCCTCGCATAGGTTTGACGAAAACGGGTGGAAACCCTCAAACAAGGAGAGAAGACAATGTTCAATACCATCAAGACGGTTGCTCTTTCGGCACTTGTCGGCCTTGGCACGCTTGCTGCCATCCCCGCTCATGCTGACAGCATCTATCTCGGCTTCGGCAACAACCAGGATCCGCGCGTCGGCGTCTATACCGGCGACGAAGATGATGGTTACTATCGCGAACACCGCCGTCATGGCGGCTGGCGCCGGTCCTGTTCGCCGGAGCGTGCCATTGACAAGGCCGAACGCATGGGCCTGCACCGCGCCCGCATCATCGACATCAACCGCCGCACGGTCAAGGTCGCCGGCCGCCAGTATGGCGACCGCGTCGTAATCGTATTCGCCAACGAGCGCGGCTGTCCGATCATCTATCGCTAAGGTCTTCGGGCTTGCGGCCGGCTGACTTGCAGCCGGTAGAGTAGCGGAGCCCTTTCCGCCAGGACGGAAAGCGCGGCTCAAAAAACCCCGGAGGATCGATCCTCCGGGGTTTTTTCATGCTGCAAGCGATGATCATTTCAATTCGAAAGTCACCGTCACCTGTGCGGTATAGGAATTCTCGCCGGCTTGCACCGGGACCGACGCGCCGGCGGCATCGAATGCCTTGGCGTTGATCGGCATCGGCGGTGGTGCGAAATTCTGGTCGGTGATTTCCAGGACCCGGCCGATGCCGACGCCGGCCGCTTCGGCCAGCGTCTTGGCCTTGGCCATGGCATTGGCGACGGCCTTCTTGCGCGCCTCGGTGACGGCTGCCGCCGGATCGTCGTTGGAGAAGGAGATGCCGCCGCCCTGGTTGACGCCGAGCGACACCGCCTTGTCGAGAATGTCGCCGGTCTTGTCGATGTCGCGGACGCGCACCGAAAGCGTGTTGGTCACCTGATAGGCGACAAGCTCGGCCTCCTGGCTGCCGTCGGGCTTGTTGGTGTAGTTATAGCGCGGATTGATCTGGATGCCCGCTGTCTGCAGGTCGCGCTCCTTGATGCCGGACGATTTCATGGCAGCGATCACCGCGGCCATGGCGTCGTTATTGGCATCGAGCGCTGCACGTGCCGTCTTGGCTTCGCGCATGACGCTGAGCGTCAGCAGAGCCAGATCGGGTGCTATCGCCGCCTCGCCTTCACCGGTGACGACGATACGCGGCGGCGGTGGCGAATCGGCGGCGGCCGCGATCGCCGGAAATGCGATTGCGGCGGCAATCGCCAGGGGCAAGATACGTCTGGTCATGAAATCTCCTCGATCTGGGATCCCAAGACAGCCGAGTGTTGGCCGGCGTCCAATGGGCGACGTGCAATAGGTTATCAATATGGGCTGATTTGGGCGATCCCTGCCAGCCCCCTTGGAACGCCTGCTCGGAAAGCCTTGTGCGGTTCAGGGAAAAACACTAATCCAGCGCCGTGGGGCCTGTAGCTCAATGGTTAGAGCCGGCGGCTCATAACCGCTTGGTTGGGGGTTCGAGTCCCTCCGGGCCCACCATTGGCTTTTGTGGCCGTTGATTTAATTGGATTTTTTGGCCATTTTTGTCCCACCTCTTTCAACCCCCTCAGAAAGTGGGACAATTTTGTTCTCTTTTCGATCGATAACCAGCAGGTATTTCGCCGCTCTCGCTACCTTCCGGCGACGCGCTTTCTTGATGTAGTGGTCGGGCTGCTGGTACGTAGTCCACCCATATATCGCCTTCAGCTGCTCGTGCGTCGCGCCGTTCTCAGCGGCGATCGTCGCGCCGGCCTTCCGAATTCCATGAGCACTGCAGTGCGGCAGCTCAGCTTGATCACACCACTGGCGCATCTTGTTGCCCAGACCGTTCTCCGAGAACGGGCGACCATACTCATTGACCAGGAAGGTCATCTGGTCGGAAGGCGTGTGCTCAAGTTCCGCCTCTAGTTCGGGCAGAAGCGGGAGCTCCACCAACACCGCATCCTTGTTACGACTGGTCTTCCCAGGCTTAATTCTGATCCACTTCTCCCACTGCTCGGTCTCTTCGTTGTAGACGAGCGTGATGTGCTGTCGACCGAAGATCGCGACGTCGGACAACCGCAGGCCAGTAAACATGAAGATCGAGAGCGCACGTCTGGCTGCGGTACCCAGCGGATGCCGCTTCTCATATTGAACGATCTCCGACACGTCCCATGGGTGCCAGCCGTCGCCGCTCTTTAGCCGTCTGATGCCGCGGGCGGGATTGGAGTCGACGCCCGGAATCTCTGTGTCCTTTGCCCACTCAAACATCGCGCTGATGGCTTTTACGATATTGTTTGCCGCGCCCAGGGCGTCGAGCCTGGTGTCCCTGATCTCCTTAACATGAGACCGTTTCATACCGGCGAATGGCAGAGATCCCTTGGTGGGATACTGAGGATCCGGGTCACCTTCGAGGGGATGAGGTAATTCGCATACGCGCTCCAGAATTGCTCGTCGGCGCGCCATAGTGTCTTGGGTGATTTCCGTGCCGCCCCGACGGTAATACTCCTGGCAAAGCCACAGTAACGTGCCTTTCTTCGCTGGCTCGGAAGGCTTGGGGAGGCGCCGGCAAATCTCGGGAAGAGTGCCGGGCCGAACATAAGAGACCTCGGCGCGTGCGCAGCGCAGTTCCTCGAGGAACTCGTCGCTGCCGGTCGGTTCACGGAGCCGGACCTTCTTCCGACCCGGTGCGCGAAAATAGTACCGATCATTGCCGTGGCGATCAGTGTCCTTCACTACGCCCTTAAGATCGATTTTCACGGGCTCATCCGTCATGTTCGTGGTTTTCGATCCCAAGGATTGTCTAGTGGCGGCGAATCTTCGTCAAGCTTTGGTGCTCCTCCGATTTGGCGGTGAGGGAGCTTTCGAAAGGCCAATACAAGTTCCTCGACGTCCCAAACAATGCGCCCCTTGCTCGGCATTCGTGGCTGCGGCATCCGGCCGTCCTGGACCATTTCATCAAAGGTCGTTGAGCTTACGCCGATGAACGTCGCAGCCTGCTCGCGATTGATTCCTACCGGCGGGAGCGAGGGCGGCAAGACGCTCGGGGTGCGTAGCATCGGTTTAGCGCGTTGAAAGCGCGTTTTTGACGCCTGCCTGTCTTCCTATGTACCTGTCCGAATATTGCAGACGCTCAATCATGTCCTGGCCCTGTGCTTGCAGGCTCACCCTAGGTCTCCAGACCTAGGATCGCTCAAGACACCGGACTCTTTTCCAGCCTTTGTGTACGATGATGGGTATCTTAATGCGCTCGAGGCCAAGAACTGAATGGTCGGCGACTTGGAAGGGCAAAATGACCGTGGAACCACGAATCTGAGTCAGAGGCGGAATCCAACTGAGGAAAGTATCGCTGTGTTTTCAGACGGTTATGACTCTCATGCATGCGTAACAACCAACAAGAATACCAACAAAATGTTTCTGTGGTTACTTTCATTCCTCATGGAATGCGCGACTGATTTGGTCCGACAGCGGCTTCACAAAATAAGAAAGCGCCGTACGCTCGCCCGTCTGGATCATCGCTTCGGCCGGCATGCCGGGCACGAGCGTCAGGTCCTTGAGCTTCGTCAGTTCCGCATGCGGAACCGACAGACGCACCAGGTAATACGAAACGCCGTTTTTTTCGTCCGTCGCCAGATCGGCTGCGATCCGGCTGACATATCCGTTCAATACCGGCGTGGTCCTCAGATTGAAGGCTGACATCCGCAGCACGGCCTTGTGACCAAGCTGGATTTGGTCGATGTCCTTCGGGGTGATTCGTGCTTCAAGCGCAAGATCGTCGCCTTCCGGCACGATTAGCATAATCGGATCGGCGGGCGTGATCACTCCTCCGACCGTATGAACTGCGAGTTGTTGAATGGCGCCTGACTGCGGCGCGACAATATCGATCCGTCGCAGTTCCTGTTCAGCCGCCACCTTGCGCTCAACATACTCCCCAACCTGCGCCTGAACCTCTCTGAGCTCCTGGCCGACTTCCGTCTTGAAATCCGGATCGATCTGCAGGATCTGCAGGCGCGTTTCGGCTATGCGGGCTGCCGTCTGTGCCTGATGTGCAATCTTCTCACCGCGTTCGCCGCCGAAAGTGGCAACCTGCGTCTTCAGACTGTTCAAGCGTTGGTCCGAGACAATGCCTTGGTCGCGCAGCCCACTCAGGGCAGCAATTTCCTTTTGGAGGATCTCGGTGCTTTTCTCAGAAGCGATTGCCTGCGCCTTGAGCCCCTCGATCTCGTGCTCATATTGAGTGATGCGTTCCGCTAGCTGCGCCTGCCTTCCGTCGCGGGATTGTCTGCGGAATTCGAACAGCCGCGTCTCGCCATGTACTGCCGAAGCTACGTCCGGAACATCTCTGCGGGCGAGCAGCCAGTCCGGGAAGGCGATCTCCGCCAGATCGTCACGCTCAGCTTCGAGTCGTGCCAGGTTGGCGGCCAGCTCATCGAGCCGCTTGGTGACTACAGCGAGAGTGGCGCGCGTCTGGGTGGCGTCGAGCCGCATGAGGATGTCGCCGGCTTTTACTTTATCACCTTCGCTCACCAGGATTTCTCCCACCACCCCGCCGGTCGGGTGCTGCACCTTCTTCACATAGGAATCGACGACAAAGTGTCCGGACGCGACAACCGCGCCGGAGAGATTCGTGAAGGCCGCCCAGGCTCCGGCTCCTCCCACAAAGATCACGCTCGCCAGCAGGCCCGCCACCAGGTGCCGGCGAATGGACCTGGAAACGTCATTGTTCTGATGAATGCCGGACACCGGGATCCTCCATGTCAGCGCGCTCGTTATCCTGTGTAGACTCGATGGCCTTGACCCCAGCGCCTGATGCCATCGCTGCCCCCTTAAGGACTTTGGAAAGCGCCTCATCACGCGCACCGAATGCTCGCTGCCGTCCACCTTCCATCACCAACACCAAATCCACGGCGCGGATGGCGCTCGGCCGATGGGCAACGACAACCGCAATGCCCTTGCGCTCGCGCACGGAGGCGATCGCCTTGACAACCGCAGCCTCGCCTTCCGCATCGAGATTGGCATTGGGTTCATCCAGCACAACAAGGAAAGGGTCTCGATAAAGAGCACGGGCAAGACCGATACGCTGGCGCTGCCCGGCGGAAAGTGCCGATCCGGCCTCACCAATCGGAGTTTCGTAGCCGTGCTCAAATCGGAGGATCAGTTCGTGCGTGCCCGCTGCTTTCGCCGCGGTGACAATAGCCTCAGGGTCAGGATTATCTTCAAAACGAGCGATGTTTTCGGCAATGGTGCCGTCGAATAGTTCAACACCTTGCGGCAAATAGCCGATATGACGGCCTAGCGCTTCCCGGTCCCATTGATCGAGGCTTGCGCTGTCGATGCGAACCTTTCCGGCGACCGGCGCCCATGCGCCGACGATGGCGCGCGAGAGTGTCGACTTGCCCGAACCCGATGCACCGATGATCCCGAGTGCGCTTCCCGCCTGAACGGCAAACGCAAGGCCGGTCACGGTCGGCTTCCTTTCGCCGGGCGGAACGATTGTCACGCCTTCGAGGCGGAGTTCGCGTTCAGGTGCAGGCATTGGCATAACAGGAGCGGTTTCAGGAACCTTTCCCAAGAGGTCCTCCAGCCGCGCCCAACCCTGGCGCGCCATGAGGAAGGGTTTCCAGCTTGAAATGGCCAGATCGACCGGAGCTAGCGCACGCCCCATCATGATCGAACTTGCAATCATGACCCCGGCCGTAGCCTCCTGCCTGATCACAAGGTACGCGCCGACGGCAAGAATGGCCGATTGCAGCAGCACGCGCAGCGACTTTGAAATGGCACCCAGCCCACCTGCCACGTCCCCGACTTTCCGGTTGGCGGCCAGATACTTGGCATTGGCCTTGTGCCATCGGGCAGCGATCCGCTTTGCGAGACCGAGAGCTTGCACGACCTCGGCATTGCGGCGCGCTGCTTCCAGTAGACCATTGCGTACCATGTTGTGGTCAATGGTATCGCGTATCGGCCCTTGCGAGAGAGTGTTGGTAAGGAGTGTCAGAGATGTGAGACCGATCGCCCCGATAAGTGCCGTCATGCCGATCCAGAAATGAAAGAGGAAGCAAATGCCAAGATAAATCAGCATCCATGGCAGATCGAAGAACGCTGTCGGGCCGTTTCCACCTAAGAATCCGCGAACATTGTCGAGATCGCGTAGCGGCTGCAAGCCGTCGCCCGGCATGCGCGTTAAAAGCGGAAGGCGAACGATCGCATCGTGAACGCGTCCGGAAAACTGTTCATCGAAACGCTCGCCAATCCGCAGCAGCACGCGCGCGCGCAAAATGTCGAGCAGGCACTGGAACGCATAAAGCCCTGTAGCAAGCACGACGAGCCCCACTAGCGTCGATACGCTGCCACTTGCCAGAACGCGGTCGTAGACCTGAAGCATGAACACCGGCGAGATCAGCGCAAGCACGTTCACCACGCCGCTGATCAACAGAATTCCCCAAATAGCGGAAGTCAGAGGGAAAGGTCTCAAAGCTGAATCCTTCAAGGAATGGTTACTCACGTAGGTCTCCGTGAGGATCTGGCGACCCAGCTCCCTATATTGCTCCCCGAGCGGCGACCGACTGCATCCGCTCGCTGATTCAGGATCAGTGCTCCCGCCGAATATGTTTGGTTTGGCATCTAATGGAGCGGGTCAACAACAACACCGTCCGGCTGAAGGTTTGGAAGGGCAACGTCATCGTGGCCGGCCGCAAGGGCCCGAACAGGCTTCCGCCTCCACGCCTTCAGGGAGATTTCGGTGTACGACCAGCGCGACGTGCAGGGCTTCGTCAAGCTGTACACGCTGCGACTGCTCCCGGGCGCCCCGGCCCATCGCAAGTAGCGGAAACGGAAAGCGCCCGCCCAGGGGGGCGGGGCGCTGTTCCGTATGGGTTTTCTGGATCAAACGAAGGTGAAGTCCGACGCGGTCAGGCCTAGGTCGGCCACGGTGACCACACCGCCCAGGTGGACGAACTCATGCGCGCTGTTGTCGGCGGTGACATAGGCCAGAGTTGCGACTCTGTCGGTGTAGCTGCTTTGGTAGACAATGATGTCGCCGGCGTGCTCGCCGGAGATCGCACTCGCGGCTTCAGAAGCAGAGTTGAAAGATTCGCCAGTGATCACCACGACGTGTTCGCCGTTCGCACCCGAGGCCGCACCACTGTAGAAGCTGCTCACCGGGTAGCCGGACTGTATGCTGGCGTTGTTGACGAAGTTCGCGCCAAAACCGTCGTTGTAGAGGCCCACCGCATCGAAGGCGAACTTGTCCTCCGCCGGGTTGAAATCGGTGATAGTGGAAATGTCCGGCTTCGACCCGACACTCGGGACGACCCCAGGCACCGGATTGTGGAACTGGAACACGAACGTGTCACTGTCGGTGCCCCCGGTCAACGTGTCCTGGCCGTCACCCACGTAGACGACATCCTGGCCGGGACCGCCGCTGAGCCTGTCATTGTCCTCACCGGAGATGCGCGCGTTGAAGCGGCCGTTGTCGCCGGAGAGATCGTCCCAGCCATCTCCGCCGAAGATGCGGTCGTTACCCTCGCCGCCGAGGGCTCGGTCACTGCCCGCGCCAGCCGAGATCTCGTCGTTGCCGCCACGACCGTCAATCCAGTCATTGCCCCCGAAACCCTCCATCCAATCTTCAAGCTTGGTGCCGAGGAGTGTTTCGGAACCCGGGCCACCCTCGATAATGTTTGCCATCGAAAATACTCCTAATGATGCGCCCTGCCTGACGCGTTTCATATTCCTCATCGGATAATTAGAGAAATCGATTGCTTGGATAGACACACATTTACGAAATGGATGCACTCACGTTCACTTCCTTCTGCTGAGCAGTTGCGGGCTCGCAGGCGGCGGGGACGCTGGTCGCCGATGCAATCGATGAAGATTCGACACTCAAACCGGGACTAGACTAGGACGAACTTCGTAACGGGGCCGTCCTGGTTGGGCCCCAAACTTCTCTCTGTTTGCTCGACGCCGGCATACCCGCACCGTGAGCGCTGGACGAGGACAAGTTCCGCTGGCGGAGAACGGCGTGATCGGCTTGCCGCGCCGAAACTGATGGCGCTCGTCGAAGGCATGGACTGGACGCGCGTTCGAGCCGAACGGCGACGGCGTCCGGCCGGAAGGCGGTGGCGAAGTGACTCAGGCGCAAAAGGCGGGCTTCAGGCCGTGTAAAACAAGCTCCTGTCGGCGTCATGACGAGAAGCGCTTCGGCCCGTCCCCACGAAATCGATCCGCTCAAGGCGATGTTCGTCGCCATGGCGGCGGAGAAGGCCGAACTGCAACAACTCCGGAGCGAAACACTCAAGGCCGAGATCGTCCGGATGGCGACACTCAACGAGCGTGCCCAGGAGAGGATCGCCGACCTTCATGGGATCGTCAAGCAGCTGGAGCGCGCCGCTTCGGTCGCAGCTCCGAGAAGCTCGAACGTGCCCAGCAGGCCTTCGCCTTCGAAATCCAGACCGGGCTCGGCGCGATTGAGTCCGAGCTCGAGGCCGCAAGACCGACAGGCGAGCCGCGACGTGCTGCGCGACCGCGCAAGGCGTTCCCGGCGCATCTGGAGCGGGTCGAGACCGTCATCCAGCCCGAGCCATGGGGGAAGAAGCGCTCCCGCAGCCAATCGTCCAGTCCGTCAAACGCGGTCGGCCGCACAGGCTTGCGAAACGGAACAGTCCCGCCCTCGCTTAGATACCGAGGCACCGTGTTGCGAGCGCACCCGAATTCTTTCGCCCGTCGGTTCCCCAGCCAAGCTCATGCAGCGGCAGCATCGCTGCCACCTCTTCAGGCTGAAGGATCTGCTCTCCCTGCATCGTTCTCGACAATGCAGGAATCGCCCAATCCCAATCGCCATCCATGCCTCCTCTCATAACCGAGGGGTCGTCGGCCGACAACTGAGACGTCCGGTGCTCTTAGGCGGGGTAATCATACGAGATGCCTCCTGCAACATCATTTCCCGCATCCATAGGCTTGCCGGATCATTATTGTGAAGCGCAGGCCATTGGACGGCCTCCGTGAATGCGGCAGGAAGTGGCGGCGGAAGTTCGACAATCCGCAGGGGTGTTAATTTTGCGAAATGCTGCGCCAGCCGTAAGGGCATTGTCCCGATGCGGTTGGTGCCTGATAGAAGGGGCGGGATCATGCTAAAGCCCTGTACGACGACCTCGATACGTCTCTCGAAACCGTTCTCGAGCAAATACCATTCCTCGATGGAGGGCTGCCGGGTGTCCCCGAATTTAAGCACAACCTGCCCCATCGACAAGTATCGGTCGAATGTAAGTGGCTCTGACAGCTGCTTGTTCGTGCCGCAGCCTACGCATACGAGCATATCTTCGAACAGGGCTGCGCGAGGATGTTTCGACATGAACACTTCCGGCATAATCAGAAAATCAACGTCGCCGCGCCGGAGAAGCTCCTCCGGGTCGTCGGAAATAAGCAGACATTCGAAGCGGACGGCGGGAGCTTCCCGCGCAGCACGCTTTACGATCTTCTTAAAAAATACGAGCGTGAGGTAATCGGAAAGGATGATGCGGAAGCGACGATCCGATCGGGCCGGGTTAAAGGCGTCCCAGGAAATAATCGACAGCTGGATGTGCAGCAATGCGTCCCGGACTGCTGTGGCGAGTCCCTCCGCGCGCGGTGTCAAAATGAGTTCGCGGCCGTTCATCGTAAATAGCTCATCGCTGAAATAGGCGCGTAACCGACCGACGGCGGCGCTCATGGCCGGCTGACTCAGGTTAATACTGCGGGCCGCGGCGGTGACTTTACGCTCCCTGATCAAAGCGTCCAGCACAACCAGGAGATTTAGATCGAGTCCCTTAAAACGCATGTATTGACCTATCCGACGCGTGGATGGGTATCGCCCAAAGAATCAATTTTAAATGGTGAGTAGCGTCAACGCATCAGCCGACGACGAAATAGAGCAACCGATAGGAAGAACGGCAAAACCGTGTATATGCAAAGCGCGCCGATATGCAGGCCCATGCTGCCGGCCGGACGGCCAAGCATCGCCGGACGAATGAGGTCAATTGCATGTGCGAGCGGCAACAAGGAGGCGACGTCCTGAAAAGCGCCGGGCAATTGGTTGACCGGAAACATCGCGCCGCAAAGGAACAGCATGGGTGTTATAACAAGCGTATTGTAAAATATGAAATATTCATAACTGGGCGCAAGCGCCGTGACGACCATCGCTAGACTCGCGAAGGCGAGGCCACTGAGAGCGATGACTGGCAGCAAGCAGAGGATGGATGGCCACGATGTGTAGCCGAGCGTGGTGGCAACAATAGTGATTGCTGTGCCCGCCATCAGGGCCTTGGTGGCTGCCCACGCCAATTCGCCGAGTAAGATATCGCCGAGCGTCAGCTGAGTGCATAGCATTCCTTCCCAGGTGCGCTGGTTGTCCATGCGGCCGAAACTCCCATAAACCGTTTCAGCAGTCGCCGATGCCATCGCGCTTGTGGCAACCATGCCAGCCGCGAGAAACGCAATGTACGAAGTGCCCTCAACAGGACCTATCATTGTTCCGATGCCAAAGCCGAGACCGAACAGATAGATCATCGGATCGGCGAGGTTGCCGAGAACCGATGCAAGCCCGATTTTCTTCCATCCAAGATAGTTGCGGCGCCAAACCGCGACCCAATTCCACGCATTGGCGGGCATGGCCGCCGCATAACGTTCGCCCATTGTTCAGTCCTCCATCTCGCGCCCGGTTAGCCGCAAGAACACATCCTCGAGATTGGGGGGACGCTGCAGAAGGCGCAGACCCGCGCGCCCGCGTAGCTGCACCAGCACCTGCTCCGGATCGGGTGCATAGCAAAAAAGCGTCTCACCGCTCACCTCGATGCGCTGTGCGTACGGCCGGATCAGCGCACCCAGTTCATGCGGATTGCCGCCGTAGACCTCGACCACGTCACAGCCGATCTGCTCGTCAATGAGTGCGGACGGGCGGCCTTCGGCGATCTTGCGCCCCTCCTCCATAACGCACAGCCGATCGCACAGCCGCTCGGCCTCTTCCATGAAATGGGTAGTCAAAAGAATAGTCTTGCCCCGCGCCAGCAGCGATCGCAGCCGTTCCCAGATCAGGTGGCGGGCCTGCGGATCGAGGCCGGTGGTCGGCTCGTCCATCACCAGCAAGTGCGGGTCATTGACCAGCGCACGCGCGAGCGTCAGGCGCCGCTTCATGCCGCCGGACAGTTCGGCGACGCGCGCATCCGCTTTGTTCTCGAGGCGGGCGAACTCAAGCAGCGATGGTATGACCGCTTCGATCTGGCGTCTGCTCATCCGGAAGTAGCGCCCGAACACCAACAGGTTCTCGCGTACAGTGAACGCGGTATCAAGATTGTCGAACTGCGGGACCACGCCGATGCGCATACGTGCCAAACGCGCGCGCGCCGGCACTGGAGCGCCGAGCACAGTAATCTTCCCCGCATCAGGCGATGTCATGCCGAGGACCATACGCGCAATCGTGCTTTTGCCCGCACCGTTCGGTCCCAAGAGCCCGAAGCATTCCCCCGCCGCAACGCGGAACGACAGTCTGTCGACAACGAGCTTGTCATAAGTTTTGCTTACGTCAGTAAGATCGATCGCTACCATGGACATGGGTTCATTTTACCGAGAGGGACGCCAAGACTGGCGGTTGCTTGGTTGCCTGCCGGACCTGAAACTGTGACTCGTCTTCGCCATCCCAGCCGTCGATAACGAACTGATCGACATCACAAGGATTTAGCCCCTGTTCCGCCAAAGCGGCGACAATTGCGTCGAGATTATCGATGGTTTGATAACGCGGATTGTTGTGCCGCTTTTCCTGCTCAACGCAGAAGACGAGCCGTCCATCCTCGACAAGGGCGATCGCCCCATCATGGGTCAGCTTGGTACCACAGATGCGCATAGTGTCTCCACGTTAACGGCGATAGATTCGATTGATCAGGAAGCGGAAAGCGGGTTCCGGAAACGGACGAGCAAGCAGTCTTCGTTGACCGACTCGCCCCGACACTCAAGACGCTCTACCTCGATCAACGTTTCGTTCAGCATGGCGATGACCGGCTCAGCACCAGCGGCGTGACCCCAGCGACGGCAATTAGCATCCCTTGCCGATCCGAAGATCAGATGCCCGCCTGGCGCAAGCACCCGCACCAGGTTTTTGACGGCCGCGCGCATCTCGGCTATGTCTTCGAGGTAGTATAGGACCTCCGCCACAACGATCAGGTCAAACAACTCGTCGGTCGAAAACTGTTGAACATCGGAGACTATCCAGTTGATGCGCGACGGCTCCTTTATCCGTTGACGTGCTCGAGCAATCGCTTGCGCCACCACATCGATGACGGTGAGCCCTTGGCAGTTGGGAGCTAGTTTTTCCGTGAATGCGCCGGCAGCGCACCCGACTTCGAGGGCATTTGTAATGGAGCCTTGGGCAAGCGCCAGCTGGAGCATTTGCGTGTGGCGCTCCCGCTCGAACGGATTGCCGTCGAGGCGCCACGGATCGTCTGCGGCCAATTCCCGATCGAGCAACTGATGATTCATGTTCTGGGTCAAACTCGTCCACCTCTCGTCCACCTAGGTAATTAGCGATCACTCGTCGCCGCAGATGTTGCTCGACAGCGCTAATCCCGAAGAATCCGCGCAAGATTGAGCCTGCGAAGCGGAGCCGCATGCGGCGAGAATTCTGCCCTGCTTGATCCAGTGATCGGAGTTTGGGTGGGGGTCTGTTTTCCCCCAGTGTTCGATGTAGCGACAGCAGAGCTTCGCGACAGCCAATCGCTATTGCTCAATGTACACAGCGCGTAGGCCTTCAAGGGAAGTAAGAGAAAGATGTTGATGAACGTGTGCAGGGAAAAGCCCAGAAATCGAAACTGTCGAGCACGAAATGCTACCACGCTGCATCGGAGCATGGTCATGGACACAATCATCAGTCCTGTCCACCAAGGCACAGTGCCTGTCAGTGCGAAATGTGCGAGGCCCGTTAGTACCGATAGGGCGAGGAGTAGCGGCCCGAGATTCTGTCCGACCACGTCCAACGTGAGATAGCTATTGAGGCCGGGCAGCAAGCGCAGCCCAAGCAGCGTGTCCCGGAATGTGCTTCGTGCCCAACGGAGTTGTTGGCGCAGATACGGTCCGAGTCTGTTCGGAACGACTGTGGCCGCGATGGCGCCCGGAACGTACTCGGTTCGAAAGCCTGCTTTCAGCATGAGGATAGTGAGATGGCGATCCTCCCCGAAGTCGCTTGGCTTGCCCCGAAAAAATTGCGACTCGTACTGGTCCAGTAACAAAAGGAGCGCAGATCGGCGGTACATGGCACATGGGCCGCAACAGCACATAACGGCACCGAAGCGAGCCTGTGCCGCGCGCTCCTCGTTGCAAGCCAGCCAGTACTCCATGTCTATCAGCCTTGTCAGCCAGCTCTCGCTCCGGTTACTGGCAATCAACTGACCCATGACTGCGCCGACCGCTGGATCTCGCATCTTCGGTACAAGCTTGGTAATGACGTCGGACGCGAGTATCGTGTCTGAATCAACGTTAAGCACCAAATCCCCGGATGAGCGGCGTATCGCGGCGATCTGCGCCTTGCGCTTTCCAACATTCTCGGGAAGCAAAATGATGTCGAACCTAGGGTCGCGCGCGTAGGTTTCGTGGACAGTTCCTACGGCTTCGCGATTTCCAGAACCGTCATCAACCACATAGACCCGAAGTCTTCCGGCGTATTCTTGGTCTGCAATGGAAGCCAGGCACTCTGAAAGGGTGCGCGGATCCTCGTTGAAGCAGGGGACGATGACATCCACGCTGGGCAGTTGATCGGAGCCGACGAGATCCTTCAACGCCGATGAGTCGTTTGTCGGCAGAGCATAAATCCCCTGCATGCTCTTATAAGCAGTCGAGAGCAGTGCATAAAGCGAAATGGCCACAGTGCTGGTTGTACCAAGAAGAGTCATGGGATCTCGTTTGTTCAGTGATGTTGAGGAAGTGAGCGGATTACAAATCCGCGCTCATGCAGTGCTGGAATCAGACGGGACAGCGCCGTGACCGTCTGGTCGCGCAGACCGGCGTGAGCGCCCTGGCTCAACTCGCCGGGAGGGCATCCGTCGTGCAAGAGTACGATTGCGCCCGGCCGGACAGAGGCGAGCACGGTATCGATAATCGCGTCGACCCCAGGGCGAGACCAATCTCGTGGGTCGACGGACCAATGGAGGGCCGTCAGCCCGGCGATCTGTGACGCTGTGAAGACTTCTTCGCTCCAGGCGCCATAGGGCGCGCGAATATAGCGCACCGAGGCCTGAGGGCACGCCCTCATGATGGCGCCGTTCGCTTCAAAGATCTCACGTTGCACTTCGCCGAAGCCGCATTTGTACAGATCCGGATGAGTCATCGTGTGGTTGCCTAGCTCGTGCCCTTCTGCAAACATTCGTTGGATTAGATCCGGGTGCTCTAAGGCGTAGGCGCCGATGACGAAGAAAGTCGCCGGCACCCGCTGCTCTGCCAACACATCCAGAATCTCCGGTGTGAAAAGTGGATTGGGACCGTCGTCAAACGTCAGATAAACGCTGCGACGGCCGGTGCGGTCAGAGCACTCACGGCGCACTTCGTACAAGCAATCGGGACGGCTCATAGCTCTGGTCCGTTCCGATCGATCATCGTGCCCGTGGGCCATTCGCTGATCGGCCGTCCAACTGACAGAACAATGGTGAGTGCGTCATCGATGCGTGTGGGCGGCAGGTCGAGGCGCGCCTCTGGTCGGGTGGAGCGCACGCGAATTCCCGACAAAACGGCCAAAGGGCTGTATCGCCGTCCGAACCTCTCAACATGATTCCGCAGCGCGTCCCGGACGGTTCCGAAAGCGAATGGAACGCCAAGCTCCTGCAGTATTGGAAGCATGACATGGATTGAATGGGCGATTCCGAGACCCTCAAGATCCGGACGTACCCCGTACAGGCCCAGCTCAGCCACCAACAGGTCGACCGCGTCAACCTTGATGAAACGGCGCAGTATGCCCATGTGAGCCGCTACACCGCTCGAATCGTAGGCGATTACGCGGAGTTCAGGCCTGGCTCCGGCCCAGCTTCGACTACCTTCGAACGGTTCTGCGTTGGACGCCCCAGTCGGCCCGTAGGTATTACGAAAGAACTGGGCGAGCTCGACGTGGTCCGAGAGCTGCAACTCGTTTTCCCAGCACAATTTCCACTGCACCTGAGGGCGCATTCAGGACCTCTCTTCAAAATAGTTTCTTGCGGGCTGCATTACCCGGCCAAAGCGGCGGCGTTGTTGGCTGCACTCAACCGTTGTCGTTAGCGAAGGTGAGCCAGCCGGTGGGGCTCGCCAATGAGCTCTCTCGATGTTCCCGCCCGTGTCGCGGCGCCGTCGATTTGAGCTTGACGTCGGTCATTTACGTTCCTCTAATGCATGGTTCGTAAATTCGTAAAATTGATTGTTTAGATGATGCCCATCCACACGCTGGATAGATCAGGATATGCGGTTTAAGGGGCTGGATCTAAATCTCCTCGTTGTGCTGGACGCTCTGATCAGGGAGCGTAAAGTCACTGCCGCGGCCAACAGTATTAACCTGAGCCAGCCGGCCATGAGCGCCGCCGTCGCTCGGTTACGCGCCTATTTCAGCGATGAGCTATTTGCGATGAACGGCCGCGAGCTCATTTTGACACCGCGCGCGGAGGGGCTCGCCCCAGCAGTCCGGGACGCATTGCTGCACATCCAGCTATCGATTATTTCCTGGGACGCCTTTAACCCAGCCCAATCGGATCGTCTCTTCCGAATCATGCTTTCCGATTACCTCACGCTCGTATTTTTTAAGAAGATCGTAGAGCGTGCTGCGCGGGAAGCTCCCGCCGTCCGCTTCGAATGTCTGCCTATTTCCGACGACCCCGAGGAGCTTCTCCGGCGCGGCGACGTTCATTTTCTGATTATGCCGGAAGTGTTCATGTCGAAACATCCTCGCGCAGCCCTGTTCGAAGATATGCTCGTATGCGTAGGCTGCGGCACGAACAAGCAGCTGTCAGAGCCACTTACATTCGAGCGATACTTGTCCATGGGGCATGTTGTGCTCAGATTCAGGCACACCCGGCAGCCCACCATGGAGGAATGGTATTTGCTCGAGCACGGTTTCGAGAGACGTATCGAGGTCGTCGTACAGGGCTTTAGCATGATCCCGCCCGTTGTATCAGGCACCAACCGCATCGGGACCATGCCCTTACGGCTGGCGCAGCATTTCGCAAAAACAACACCCCTGCGGATTGTCGGACTTCCGCCGCCACTTCCTCATCCCGCATTCACGGAGGCCGTCCAATGGCCTGCGCTTCACAATACTGATCCGGCAAGCCTGTGGATGCGGGAAATGATGTTGCAGGAGGCATCTCGCCTGGCGCCTTTGCTTGAAATTATTGAGTGTCTCGGGCACGCCGGATCCGACCTTGCCGTTGTTGGTACCGAATTGACTGCCGCCTCCGATTTCGCGTGCGAAGTCCCAGAAGAGATTTAGCCCCACTTAAACACCGGCTGTAAGAATAATGTCATTAATCAGCATGTTAGGCGCGCGCCGGCGCGTGTTACCACTACCTTTTTGAGGGTGATCTCAGGCGAGTTGTTTGTCGAGGTGTGTCGCAGAGCGATGCCAGCTGCCTTCAAGACGTTGCCCACTTTTGCCGTGACGTGGTGGTGACGACGCGACCATCCTTTTCGATGGTGGCTCCTGGAGGCGGTCGCGGAGGAGCGGTTGCCATTCGGGGCAGAGCGGCGCAGTTCCTTGCTGAGTACGAGGGCCAGGAACGAGCAGAACACATGCCCGGTTGGTGCTGAGTTGACTGCCGCCTCCGATTTCGCGTGCGAAGTCCCAGAAGATGTTTAGCCCCACTCAAATGCCAACTTTGCCGGCCTTGCCGCGGCTTTTCACGCGCGGCCAGGCGAGGAGATGGCGGTCGACGAGGTCGATCCCAATGGACTGTGCCGGCCTCGCTCGGCTACTGGCGTGAGGCATCCTTGACGACACCGCCCTGCACCGACAACGTCGAGATGTTGGCAATGAAGCCGGTCGAGGTCGACGCTGCGGATGCTGGGAATTTACCTCGCGCTTCCGCCTGAACGCGCGGCCGATCCGTTCACTCAATCGGCGCTTTCATCCTGGGCCGCGGCTGAGGCCTGTGGGGTGCGGCTACCCCGCGTGGATCGGATCATCAATCAACTTTCTCTCATTTATGAAAGGAAACTCCCCGCTTACGATAGAATCCATCAGCTTCATATATTTTCCGGCAGATGGATGTCGAACGGCAGAAATGTCTGTCCTGGTGTTTCAGCAGTGCCGGTCTCGATAGCCCGCGTCATCAGCGTTATCAGCTCCTGGGAAAGCCGGCGCATTGGCGTGGCGACCGCCATCGTGATGATGTTATCTGCGAGTGCCGCCCGAGATTCCGGCGTGATTTCATTCACGATCGCGACGAGATCGCGACTTTTACCCTCTTCCCGGACCGCGGAGATGGCGCCCTCCATGCCGCCGCCGGCGACATAGAAGCCGACGAGCTCGGGTTCCCGCTGCATGAGATCAAGCGTTGCCTCGTAGGTGACCTGCCGTTTCTCCAGGTTCACAAGCGGATCGAGCACCTCGAACGTCGGCGCGTTCTCACGGCAATAGGAGCGAAAGCCGACGTCACGGAGCTCGTGCCCCTGGAAACGATGGCTGCCGACAAACACCGCCACCTTGCCGGGCCGTTTTGCGACCTTGGACACCATCCAAGCGGCCGTGCGCCCCACCTTGCGGTTGTTGAGGCCGATATAGCCCTGTCGCACGCCGGCGGCGAAGTCGGAAAGCAGCGAGAAAACCGGAATGCCTTTGGCCTTGAGGTCCTCAACCGCTGCTGTAATTTTCGGGTGGTCCGGTGCCACCATCGCGATCGCATGGCAGCGTGCGCCCAAATCCTTGAGCGGTGCGATTAGGTCGCTCGGCATATGTGACGGGGCGAATTGGATGAGCGGAATGCCGTGGAAGGACTGGGCCAAATTGACCGACGCTTCGACCTCGCGCGCAAAGTCTTGGTAGAAATGCTGGGCCGGTTTTCTCAAGATGAAGCCCAGACGGTAGCACGGTAGGTCTCGCCGCAAGCGCTGCTTGATGAGCCCGGCAGCATGATAGCCGATCGCGTGGGCGGCGTCGTGGACCCGCCGCGCGGTCTCCTCGCGCACCGGATGGCGGGCGTTCAGAACCCGATCGACCGTTGCTACGCTGACTCGGGCTTCGCGGGCGAGATCGGCAATTGTGGGGCGCTTGGTCATGGATCCTATTCTGATTGGTTTTTGACGCAGGCTGGCTCTCTGTCACCTAGCGCGATTCGACAATGGTTTCGGGTGGGCAAAGTGGAGACGCCCGCATACTGAATGATCGACAGCGTATTGGACTACTCCAGATGTAGACCGGCCGGGTATAACGGAAGGTTCATTCGCTTAGGGCGGCGATGATTTGCACTCACACATATTGCGCTTCTGATACATGGTCCGTGAGGCGCCGTTTAGAGCCTGCGAGTCGATCGTTCAGGTCATGTGACCAGCTTGGCGAAACCGGTCGCGGTGCGTCGACCTTACTCGGCGGAGGATAGCCGGTTTGATGCCTCGGCAAGCTGATGACCGCAGAAGGCGGCTTTCATCTGCGCTCGGTCCAATTCTCCTTCCCAGCGGGCAACGACGAGGGATGCCACTGCGTTGCCGACGCAATTCGTCAGCGCCCGGCATTCGGACATGAAGCGGTCGATGCCGAGTATCAGTGCCATCCCAGCAACGGGAACACTCGGAACTACGGCGAGCGTAGCAGCCAGGGTGATGAAGCCCGCACCTGTCACACCTGCAGCGCCCTTGGAGGAAAGCATCGCAACGAGGAGCAGCAGCACCTGATCGCCGATTGACAGATCCGTGTTCGTCGCCTGCGCGATGAAGAGGGCCGCCAGGGTCATGTAGATATTCGTGCCGTCCAGATTGAACGAATATCCGGCCGGGATGACGAGACCCACAACCGAACGCCTGGCGCCCGCCTTCTCCATCTTCTGCATGAGCGAGGGGAGCGCGGCCTCCGAGGAGGACGTTGCGAGAACAAGCAGCAGCTCTTCCTTGATGTAGCGAATAAGAGAACAGATCGAAAAGCCGTTGTAGCGGCAGACCGCGCCGAGAACCCCGAACACGAAGAGGAAGGCGGTGAAATAGAACGTCGCGACCAGCATCGCGAGGTTGACGACCGAACCGATGCCATATTTGCCGATGGTGAAGGCCATTGCGCCGAAAGCGCCGATCGGGGCGGCCTTCATCAGAATGCCGACGAGCTTGAAGACAGGCGCGATGAGCGCCTGAAGGAAGCAAACGACAGGCTTGCCCGTCTCTCCGGCCATCGCGAGCGCCATGCCGAACAGAACCGAGAAGAACAGCACCTGCAGGATGTCGCCTTCCGCGAAG
>NZ_JAMYRK010000085.1:0-20665 GCF_040321335.1 Mesorhizobium sp. M0437 | reverse complement strand
GCCTGGTTGATGGTCACCGTCGGCAGCGCGAACGCCGCGGTCGGCACGAGCACCAGCACGAGAATGGCGGCGAGGGCGCGCCTCAGCGTTGCGAACAAAAGCAGAAAAATCGACGACAACAGAAAGGAAAGTGCGGACAACGGCAAACGCCGCAGCCGCATGGTGACATGCGCATCCAGAGCTACGGTCACCCCGTCCCCCAAAATCCCCCGACCGGCGGGCCTGCTCTCTACGGGCGCTGAATTCCGGACGAGTCGCCTTTGCTTATGATCATCTAGATTGGCGAGTTCATGCAAAGTCAATCTTGAAGCCACGGGTCAGGTAAGCTTGAGACTATTCCCGCCGCGGTGTGGCAGCCACGCAACGTCAGGCGCCTGGACCCCTTGGCCCTGTGAAAACCGGGTATGGTTCCGCATTAGGAGTCGTCGGGCTTCGCCGGCGTGATTATATGGAGGCCAAACGAGCTGTCCCCCATGCGCTTTCCGCCTGCTTTCCTCGACGAGATCCGCGACCGCGTGCCGATTTCTTCGGTGATCGGCCAGCGCGTCGCGTGGGACAGGAAGAAGACTAACGCGCCGCGCGGCGACTATTGGGCGTGCTGTCCCTTCCATGGCGAGAAGAGCCCGTCCTTCCACTGCGAGGACAAGAAGGGCCGCTACCATTGCTTCGGCTGCTCGGTTTCGGGCGACCATTTCAAGTTCCTGACCGAACTTGACGGGATGAGCTTTCCTGAAGCGGTCGAGAAGATCGCCGACATGGCCGGCGTGCCGATGCCGGTTCGCGATGCCCAGGAGGAGCGGCGCGAAAAGGAACGCGCCAGCCTGACTGACGTCATGGAGATGGCGACGGCGTTCTTCCAGGAACGGCTGCAGGGACCGGAAGGGGCAAAGGCCCGCGCCTATCTGCGCGACCGGGGGCTGACACCGGCGACGCAGCAGTCTTTCCGCCTCGGCTATGCCCCCGACAGCCGCAATGCGCTGAAGGAGCATCTTGCCGCCAAGGGTGTCCCCAAGGCCGACATCGAGGCGTGCGGGCTGGTGCGCCATGGCGACGACGTCCCGGTTTCCTACGATTGGTTCCGCGACCGCATCATGTTCCCGATCCCGGATTCCAGGGGCAAGATCATCGCCTTCGGCGGGCGGGCACTGGCGCCGGATGCGCCGGCCAAATACATGAACTCGCCCGATACGGAGCTCTTCCACAAAGGCAACGTGCTCTACAATTTCGCCCGTGCGCGCCAAGCGCTCGGAAAGGGGGCGCTGGCCAAGGGCGGCACGGTCATTGCCGTAGAGGGCTACATGGATGTGATCGCGCTGGCGCAGGCCGGCTTCGAAAACGTGGTGGCGCCGCTCGGCACCGCGTTGACTGAAAACCAGCTCGAACTTCTATGGCGCATGGCTGGCGAGCCGGTGCTGTGCTTCGACGGCGACCAGGCCGGGTTGAAGGCAGCGTGGCGCGCCGCCGACATGGCGCTGCCGGCGGTCCAGGCAGGCCGCTCCGTGCGATTCGCCCTGCTGCCGGAGGGCAAGGATCCCGACGATCTGGTCAAGGGTGACGGGCCGGATGCGTTCCGCGCCGTGCTTTCCGAGGCACGGCCGCTGGCCGACCTCTTGTGGATGCGCGAGACCGCCGGCGGCATCTTCGACACGCCGGAACGGCGGGCGGAGCTCGAAAAGACGCTACGCGAACTGACCAGCCGCATCCGCGACGAGAGCCTTCGTTATCACTACCAACAGGAAATGCGCGAGCGCGTGCAGAGCTTCTTCGGTGCCCAGCGCGGACGCCAGGGACGTCAGGACGGACGGCCCGGTGAGCGCTTCCCGGGCAGGGTCTCAGCACCCGGCGGACAGTTTGCACGTGGCGGCAATGCCGGTGGGCGCACCGCGATCACCGAAAGCCTCGGCCGCTCGGCGCTGGTCAAACGCGGCGGCGAGGGCATGTCGGTGCGCGAGGCGACGATCATTGCGGCCCTCGTCAACCATCCCGTGCTGATCGACGAGAATTTCGCCCATGTCGAGTTCCTCGATCTCGCCAATTCCGATCTGAAGCGGCTGCATGCGGCCATCCTCGACGCCATGGCGCACGATATGGCCAACAACCGCGAGGCTGTAATCGCGACGATCGAGCGGGCCGGCTGCGGTGAGATCTGGCAGCGCGCGGTGGCGCTGATCAAGCGTGCGCGGCAATGGCCGGCGCTGGAAACGGCAGCGCTCGACGATGCTCGCGATGCGTTCAGCCAAGCTCTCCACTTGCAGCGCAGCGCGCGCACCTTACATAAGGAGCTGAAGCAGGCGGAAGCAGCGCTCGCCAGCGATCCCACGGACGAAAATTACCGGCACCTGGTCGAAATCCAGGCGCAATTTCGTGATGTGCAGGCAACGGAAGCGCTGATCGAAGGGTTTGGCGTATCGTCGGGCAGAGCTGGGCGCGTTTAGATTGAAGCCTCCAGAAGACTGAAATGTAAGGACGTGCTTGCGCGTTGAATCAAGCGTGCGGTGCTCTAAGTCGGGTAATTGATTCGCTTTTTTCATGCGAATCATGCGAGAGGCGCTTGACCTTCCGGCAGAATGGCGGAATCAGGTCGATTCGAAACGTTAACCCGCCCCGGCATCGACGGGAATGCAGCGATGTAAGGTACTGATCACTGGACAGGCAGTCAGCTTGCCACAGATATCAGGGTTAATCTGGACTTAACGAGAGATGCAGTTACTGGCCCGGTAAAGCGCGTTCTGGAAAGAGCGCATCCAATTTGACCGGACCGGCAGCTTACGCGGCTTTGATACTCAGCCGCTTGGAGAAAATAAAGACTATGGCGACAAAAGAAAAGGAAGAAGTCGAGACCGAACGCGAGGCCGCGACCGATGGCCCTCTGCTCGACCTTTCCGACGATGCTGTCAAGAAGATGATCAAGGCCGCCAAGAAGCGCGGTTATGTCACCATGGACGAGCTGAATTCGGTGCTGCCCTCGGAGGAAGTGACCTCCGAGCAGATCGAGGACACGATGGCCATGCTTTCCGACATGGGCATCAACGTGGTCGAGGACGACGAGCAGGGCGAGGAGCCCGAAGCCGCCGAGACCGCCGCTGACGCCGAGGAAGACGCCAACGAGCTGGCCGAGCAGACCGGCACCGCCGTCGCCGCCACCACGACCAAGAAAGAGCCGACCGACCGCACCGACGATCCGGTCCGCATGTATCTGCGCGAGATGGGCTCAGTCGAGCTTCTGTCGCGCGAGGGCGAAATCGCGATCGCCAAGCGCATCGAGGCCGGCCGCGAGACGATGATCGCGGGCCTGTGCGAAAGCCCGCTGACTTTCCAGGCCATCATCATCTGGCGTGACGAGCTCAACGAATCGAAGATCCTGCTGCGCGAGATCATCGACCTTGAAGCGACCTATGCCGGGCCGGAGGCCAAGCAGGCGCCGGTTGTCGAGCGTATCGAGGAAGCCAAGACCGAGGAAAAGTCGCGCCGTTCGCGCGAGGACGAGGACGACATCACCAATGTCGGCGGCGACACGCGTGGCCTGGTGGACGACGACGAGGAAGACGATGACGAGGCGAGCCTGTCGCTGGCGGCCATGGAAGCGGAACTGCGCCCGCAGGTGATGGAGACGCTCGACGTCATTGCCGACACCTACAAGAAACTGCGCAAGCTGCAGGACCAGCAGGTCGAGAACCGGCTGGCTGCCGCGGGCACGCTGTCGCCCAGCCAGGACCGCCGGCTGAAGGAATTGAAGGACCAGCTGATCAAGGCGGTGAAGTCGCTGTCCTTGAACACGGCGCGCATCGAGGCACTGGTCGAGCAGCTCTACGACATCAACAAGCGCCTGGTGCAGAACGAAGGCAAGCTGCTCAGGCTGGCCGAAAGCTATGGCGTGCGCCGCGAGGAATTCCTCAAGGAATATCAGGGCTCGGAGCTCGATCCCAACTGGACGCGCTCGATCGGCAATCTAACCTCGCGCGGCTGGAAGGAATTCACCAAGAACGAGAAGGACGCCATCCGCGACCTGCGCGCCGAGATCCAGAACCTCGCCACCGAGACGGCGATTTCGATCCAGGAATTTCGCAAGATCGTCAACCAGGTGCAGAAGGGCGAGCGCGAAGCCGCGATCGCCAAGAAGGAAATGGTCGAGGCCAATCTGCGCCTCGTCATCTCCATCGCCAAGAAATATACCAATCGCGGCCTGCAGTTCCTCGACCTGATCCAGGAAGGCAATATCGGCCTGATGAAGGCGGTCGACAAATTCGAATACCGCCGCGGCTACAAGTTCTCGACCTACGCGACGTGGTGGATCCGGCAGGCGATCACCCGTTCGATCGCCGACCAGGCGCGCACCATCCGCATTCCGGTGCACATGATCGAAACGATCAACAAGATCGTGCGCACCTCGCGCCAGATGCTGCATGAGATCGGCCGTGAGCCGACGCCGGAAGAACTGGCGGAAAAGCTCGCCATGCCGCTGGAAAAAGTGCGCAAGGTGCTGAAGATCGCCAAGGAGCCGATCTCGCTCGAAACGCCGGTCGGCGACGAGGAGGATTCGCATCTGGGCGACTTCATCGAGGACAAGATGGCGATTCTGCCGATCGACGCGGCGATCCAGGCCAATTTGCGCGAGACGACGACGCGCGTGCTGGCCTCGCTGACGCCGCGCGAAGAGCGCGTGCTCAGAATGCGCTTCGGCATCGGCATGAACACCGACCACACGCTTGAAGAGGTCGGCCAGCAGTTCTCGGTCACCCGCGAGCGCATCCGCCAGATCGAAGCCAAGGCGCTGCGCAAGCTCAAGCACCCGAGCCGGTCGCGCAAGCTCAGAAGCTTCCTCGACAGCTGAGGCCGGGTGACGGATAAGCAGTTTAAAGGGCGCCGGTGGCGCCCTTTTCCGTTTGGACACAGGCGATCACGATTGGACGCGCCGCTCTTGCGGGTCGCGCCCTACGAGAGGATAATTCCGCGACGGACGCATTCTCTGGGCGACAAACCCGGATGCCCGCCCCGGCAGTTGGACGCCGTGCTCCGTGGCACCGGAGGGAGGTGTGCCATGACAACTTACATCGTGCTGATCAACTGGACGGAGCAAGGCGCCAAAAACGTGCGCGAATCGCCGAAGCGGCTCGATGCCGCCAAGAAGCTGCTGGGAGACATGGGCGGGTCCTTTAAGGCATTTTATCTCACCATGGGGGATTGCGACATGGTGGCCGTGCTCGAAGCGCCCGATGATGCCGTCCTGGCTCGTTTCTCGTTAATGCTGGCGACGGCTGGCAACGTCAGGACTCGGACGCTCAAGGCTTTCCCGGAGGATGCCTATCGCGAGATCATCACCTCGCTCGGCTGAGCCGCGGCGCCTGAAGCGCGTCGCGCTGAACGGCCTTTGCGACGCGCTTTAGGCTCTTCTTTTTATGCATGTCGTTATCGTAAAACCGCTGCATACCCTTTGGGCGACCTGGATCAGCGAAGCCGGCCATTCCGCCGGTATCGTGTCACGTTGCGGCGCAACGGCATTTCTCGGATAATCCGTGCGTGTCCTCTGGTGCCGTTTCGAAACATGAGCAAGCCTCTGCTGACTGTCTGGTACAATACGCGCTGTCCGGTCTGCGATACCGGCATCCGCCGGCAGAAGCGGCGGCTGATCGGGGCGGTCAAGGCCGGGCGGATCGAATTTCGCGACATCAATGCCGAACCGGCGGCGCTGGCCGGGTACGGCATCGGCCTGGAGGACATCCGGCGCCGGCTGCATGCGATCGACGCCGACGGCAAATTGCTGGTCGGCGCCGATGTTGCCATTGCTGTATGGCGCACGACGCCCGGCGAAGCCTGGCTCGCAACGCTGTTCGGCAATCCCGGCGCACTGCCGTTGACGCGCTATGGCTATGATCGCTTTGCCGATCTGCTCTATGCCTGGAACCGGCGCAAAGGCCGCTGGTAACGGGTATTATTCGCTCCGCACCGAAACGTCCGGAGATTGTTTCCGGGCCTTTCGCGTGCCCTGCTATCGAGCCACGGGCTCGCAAAGCCAGCCAACGATGCGGCGCACCGCCGGCAGCACCAGCAGCAGCGTCGGCCAGCCAGGACAGGCCTCAAGCCGTCAGCCAAGTGGCCACATGTCGGGCTGGAAGCCAAGGCTTTTCAGTGTCGAGATGAACGACACGATGAACGTCGTCAGCAACGACAGCACCAGCGGGCCGAGCACGGCGGCATAGCGCACAGGCAGCCTGCTGCGCGGGGTTTTCATGGTCATTTGGATTTCCCTGAAGCATCCGGTTCGTCGCCTTGCACCCATTCGCCGGTATTGTCGGCGTAACTGCTCGGAACGACCGGGGTGGATGCGTTGCTTCACGTCAGACGCTTACGGAGCGGCCTTCGGCCCTCATGCACCATCTAGCTGCCCTCGCTGGCGAGATCAATCCTGCTGGTGCCATTTTCAGATACATCGTAAGATATATCTTGACTCGGCCGTGGCGGGCACTTAGTTGAGATATATCGTAAGACATAACTCAAGGAGCAGACAATGCACAAAGACAATCATTTCAGCCATCATCGTTTCGGCGAACGCGCCGAGCGCGTCTTCATGCATATGGCCGGCAAGTTCGGCGGACGTGGCGGCGGCTTTGGCCCGTTCGGGCATGGCATGAGAGGCGGCGGACGCGGCGGGCCGGGCGACATGTTCCGCGCCGGCCGCATGCTGGCCGACGGCGATCTCAAGCTGATCACGCTGTCACTGCTGGCCGAGGCGCCGCGGCACGGCTACGACATCATCAAGGCGCTGGAGGAGCGCACCAGCGGCGTCTACAGCCCGAGCCCCGGCGTGGTCTATCCGACGCTGACCTTCCTGGAGGAGGCCGGCTACGCCGTTTCTGCGGCGGAAGGCAACAAGAAGGTGTTTTCAATCACCGAGGCTGGGCAGGCGCACCTCAACGAAAATCGCGAGATGATCGACCACGTGCTCGAACATCTCGAGCGCTTCGGCCGCAAGATGGCCAAGGCGCGCGACTGGTTCGGCTGGAACGATGACGGCGACGGTGGCCGGCGCGGCCGCGGCCGCTCGGAAAAGCGCGACGAGTTTCGCGCCGTGCGCCACCGGCTACGCGCCGCGCTCGGCGAGATCGTCGATGCGCCTGAAGCAAAGCAGGCCGAGGCAATCAGCATATTGGAAGCTGCCGCGGAAGCCCTGGAAGCGCTGACGCGCGACTGACCTCTAACGGCAGGCCGCAGGCGGCCCTTGCCGGTCCAGCCAAGGACCGGTACTGAAAATCATCCTGCGTCGCGCTATGTGGTGCAGGATGATTGCCGTTGGAGGATACCCCATGTCTTTTCTGAAGCGTCTTTTCGGCGGAGGCAACGAAGCCGCCGAGCCAAAGACAGCGGCGCCTGTAAAGCAGATCGAGCACAAGGGATTTTTGATCAGCGCCACGCCCTACAAGGCGGAGGGCCAGTACCAGACCTGCGGCGTGGTTTCGAAGGAGATCGACGGCGTGATGAAAGAGCACAAATTCATCCGCGCCGACCGCTTTGCCGGGCTTGATGACGCTGTCGACATCTCGATCAAAAAGGGCATCCAGCTGGTCGACGAGCAAGGCGAAAAGATCTTCGGATAGATCGGCTACTACAGCCTTGGGTCGATTGGCTCGCTTTCCAACGCCAGCACGGCGAAGACACACTCGTGAACCCGGCGTAGCGGCTGCTTGGCGACAAATCGCGTTAGCGCTTCGTGGCCAAGCGCGAACTCCCGGAACGCCAGGCTGCGCTTGCCGGCCAGGCCGCGTTCTCGGAGGCGGATGAGATTGTCGGGTGCATCATATTCGGGACCATAGATGATGCGCAAATATTCCGGGCCGCGGACCTTCAGCGCCGGCTGGATGAGCCCCTTCTCGCCACGGCTGACGAAGTCGCGTGGTTTGACCACCATGCCTTCGCCGCCTGAGCCGGTCAGTGCTTCCCACCAGGCGACGGCCTCGGCACACGCGCTGCCGTCGGCGAGGTCAACCATACGCCATCGAGTCGGCGTGACCACGCCGCCACGGGCAGCCAGACGGTCCGCGAGCGACATGTGCCAGACATGGTCCTGGTCAAACCAAACACGTCCCTCGCTGGCCAGCAGGTGGAAAGGCGCGGCCTTAAGGTCCTCGACGCCCGAAACTGGCCATACGTAGGGCGCCCAGGCGGTGGCGTATTTGGCTGCGCGGACGGCCCGGTCTTCAAGGCGTGCGTTCAGGCCGGCTGCATCGACGCCGCGCGCCATCGCACGGGCCAGCGCCTCGCTGCTGGCCTTGAGACCGGCGGCAGAGGATGTGGCCACAGGCGCATACTGGCTTTCGATCAGACTGCCGGCCTTGGCCGACCAAGGCATTATCTCGGCGTCCAGCAGCAGCCAGTCGCTGTTCAATTCCTTCCACAGATCCGCCGTGTCGACCTCGGCGCGGAGACGGGCGAGCAGGCCCTCCGTCATGGCACTGTCGTTGAAAAAGGAGCGTCCGGTGCGGGTCCAGATTGCGCCGGTTTCGTCGCCAGGGACCCCGAAGCGGCTGCGTGCCGCCTGCGCGTTCCGGCAGAGCGCGATCACTGCCCGCGAACCCATGTGCTTCTCCTCGCACACGATCTGCGCAACGCCGCGCTCGCGGAAGTAAGCGAAGGCATCCTCCGGACGTTCCAGCCAGCCGTCCTGGCTGCTGGTCTCGGACGGCGACATGGTCGGCGGCAGATAGATCAGCCATTGCGGCGAGAGCGCGAAGCGGCTCATCACCTCCAGTGCTGCCGACGCGTTCTCCTCGGCCACGACAATCCGGCCCCTCAGTCCGGTCTCGATCCAACGGCGACCGGAGACATCCTGATAATCGAGCACGCCGTCGGCGTCGGCCTGTGCCGATTTACCGGGACCGGACCCGCCCAGCGGACGTATCGGCTCCGACCAGGTCTCGATTGCCGGCACCTCGACCAGTTCGCGTTCCGGCCAGCGCAAGGCCGTCAGCTTGCCGCCGAATACGCATCCGGTGTCGATGCACAGGGTGTTGTTGACCCATTCGGCCGATAGCGTGGGCGTATGTCCATAGATAATGGCCGTCTTGCCACGATAGGCCGCAGCCCAGTCGGCACGGACGGGCAGCCCGAATTCGTCGGTCTCGCCTGTGGTCTCGCCGTACAGAGCGAACTCGCGCACAGCGCCGGAACCGCGTCCGATCATCCCTTCCTTGAGGCCGGCATGGGCGACGGCGAGGCCTCCGCGATCGAGCCAGACATGGCTGCGCAGGCCGTCGAGAAAGGCCGGCAGCGCCTCGCGCAGGCCTCGGTCCTGTGCATTTAGCTGATCAAGAGTCTGCTGGAGGCCGTGAGCGACAGTGACCTTGCGGCCTTCTAGCCAGCGGCTGAGTTTGCGTTCATGGTTGCCCTGGACACAGTAAGCCGTTCCAGCCGCGACCATGCTCATGGCAATGCGCAGCACGTCGGGCGAGTTGGGGCCGCGATCGACGAGGTCGCCGACAAAGACGATCTTGCGGCCCTCTGGTGGAACCACGGTGACCATTCGGTCGCCCTGATGCTCAGACCAGGCGACGCTGTAGCCCAGTCGAGCGAGCAGGATATGAAGCTCATCCGAACAGCCGTGGATGTCGCCAATGATATCGAACGGGCCATGGTCGTCGCGCTTATCGGTCCACAGCGGCTGTCGCGACACCTCGGCCGCGTCGATGCTGGCCTCGCTGGTAAGCTTCCAGACTTGGCGGAAGCCCTCGCGTTGGAGGCCCCCAAGACCCTTGCGGACCTCGGTTGTCATGCGCTGGGCGACCCCGGCGCCGAACTGCCGGTCGGCTCGCACCGCATTGCGTGCGACGCACACCTCGACGCCTGGATCGAGGACCACGGCGACGGGCAAAGCGTGCCACTTGCGCGCCAGCTCAATCCAGGGCTTGCGGTCGGCGGCTCGCACATTGGTGGCATCGATGACGGCCAGCCTGCGGTGTTTGAGCCGCTTGCCGGCTATTTCGCGAACCAGATCGAAGGCATCCGCAGAGACGTCCTGGTCGGTTTCGTCGTCGGAGATCAGCGCCCGGCACTGGTCCGAGGAGATAATCTCGGTCGTCAGGAAATGCTTGGTGGCGAAAGTCGACTTGCCCGATCCGGTCGAGCCGATCAGCACGACGAGGGCGAAGTCAGGAATGGTGAGGTTGGTCTTATCAGGTTCTCTCATCGGGTGAACACCGCCATCTGTGTGGGGGCGCCGAGGGTCGGGTCCTCGGCTCCGATACCGCTGAAGGTGGCTGCATAGCCATAGATCTCGCCGATTTTGGCCGCCCAGGCTTGGAACTGAGCCCGGCTCCATTCGAAACGGTGATCGGGATGGCGAAATGCGCCAGGGACCAGTCTTGGAAACAGAGCGTTGTAGTCCGCATTCGGAGTGGTCACGATGACGGATTTGGGCGCCGTCTCACCGAAATCGATGCGTTCGACCAGGGGCAGCCTGTCCTCGTCGAGATGCTCGATGACCTCGACCAGAACGGCGACGTCGGCTGCGGCCCAACGGCTGTCGCGGTAGGTCAGCGATCCATGCAGCAGCGTGACCCGGCCCTCGGGCGGCCCGCCTAATTCGTTCAGCTTGAGACGCTTTGCGGCCCATTCCAGTTCGCGCGCCGCCGGATCCAGACCGAACAGCTTGTGAATCCATCGCTCGCGCACCAGCCTGTCGAGCAGCTTGCCTTCACCGCATCCCAGGTCCGCAACCGTGGTTCCTCGCGTCGCCCGAATGGCGTGGACAACTGCGTCCATGCGCAGATCGTTGAGCCGGATAGGCGTCTCCAGCGCTTCCTCGGGCGTAACGCGCGGCTCGGCAGGTTGTGCCTCGCCAGCCGTCTCGGGAGCCAGCCGCTCCAGGGCGATGCGGGCCAAAGCCCGGCGATTGCCCAGATAGCGGCGCACGATCAGGTCTTTGGCCGGATGGTTTTCCAGCCAGCCTTCGCCTTTGGACAGCAGCTTGTCGATCTCTGCTTCGCCGACCCAGTAATGCTTGGCATCGTCCATCACCGGGATCAGCACATAGAGGTGGTTCAACAAGGCGCTGAGCCAGCCCGTGCCGGTCAGCTTCAGATGGCCGTATCGGGGCTCGCCCGCAGCACCCCCGATTCCTTCGATTGGCGTCAGATCGACTGTCCAGCCCAAGGGTTCGAACAAACTTCGAACCAGAACCTCACCGCCGCGCGTTGGCAGTGGCGTGACCACGGCTTCCAGCGGCAGTTCGCTGTCGGCTAGTTCCTGGCGCTCCTTCGATATACCGGTCATCGCCGTCCGCAGCATTTTGTTCAGCGCCACCGACAGGAAGGATGATGCAGCGTAAGGCCGGTCGTTCACAAATTGGTCTAGCAAGCCTTCTGACTGGCCCTTGCCTCGCACCAGTCCCACCGGGTCGACGTCGAGCAGGAGTGCAGCCTCGCAACGCTCTTCGGTTGCCTCGGGATAGAACAGCCACGCCTTGCCGAAAGACAGGTCGGTCTCGTGCAGGCGATCCGGATGCTTGTGCAGCAAGAAGCCGAGATCGGTGGCCGGACGGTGCGTTGTGGCAACGGAAAGGAACATCCGCGACCGATAGCGCAGACAAGCGGAATAACCAATGGCGGTTGTGTGGCCCACCACAATAGGTTGTCGCCAACGACAACAAGGGCAGGCGCCGGGCGCCTGCCCTTGTACAATTCAGACGATCCTGACGCTTTACGCCGCGGTGGCGACGCGCTCGGCATTACCGGTCGCGGCCACAATGGCGTCGACCTTGGTCGAGGCCTTGGCCAGCGCTGCTGCCACCGCATCGGCGCCCATACCGACTCCTTCGATGCGGATGACCTCGAGATCGGTCATGCCGAGGAAGCCAAGCACGCTGCGCAGGTAGGGAATGGCGTGATCGAACTGCACGGCCGCACCTTCGGAATAGATGCCGCCCGAAGCCAGCACGATGTAGACCTTCTTGCCGGTGACGAGGCCCTTGGGGCCGTTCTCGCCATAGGCAAAGCTCTTGCCGGAACGGGCAATGTGATCGACCCAGGACTTCAGCGTCGAGGAGATGTTGAAGTTGATGAAGCCGGTGGCGAGAATCACCGAATCGGCGGCGAACAGTTCATCCAGCACGACATCGGAGACGCCAACGACTTCGGCCTGGCGCGAGGTGCGCGCTTCGGCCGGCGTGTAGATGCCGGTCGCATAATCGGCATCGATGTGCGGCAACGGATTGGCGACGAGGTCGCGCACGACAAGCGTGTTCGACGGATCGGCGGCAACAAGCTTTTCGGCGAATTCAGTAGCAATACGGGTCGAGTGTGAGGCAGCGCCGCGCGGGCTCGATGTGACAAGAAGGATGGACATAATGGGGTCTCCAGGGTTGGATCAAAATCTCCCGGCAGATATGTGTGCGCAGACCCATTTGAAAAACTGGTATATTTTGTATATTATCCATCTAAAATGTGGATTGAACGATGCAACCGAACCCGACGCTTGACCAACTGCAGATCCTGGTTGCGGTGGCCGAGACCGGCAGCTTCTCGGCCGCCGGGCGCAAATTGAATCGCGCGCAATCGGTGATCAGCTACGCCATCGCCAACCTCGAAGCGCAGCTCGGGCTGAAGCTGTTCGAGCGCGAGGGCACGCGTGAACCGCAACTGACCGATGTCGGCAAGGCGACGCTGGAAGATGCGCGGCGCATGGTCGGCGTGCTGCAACGCATCCGCTCGCGTGTCGACGGATACCGGCAGGGATTGGAGGCGGAAGTGACGCTGTCGGTCGACGTGACGCTACCGTCGCCGGTGCTGGTTCGGGTGCTAAAGGCATTCGAGGCGCAGTTCCCGGCCGTGACGCTGCGTCTGCATATCGGCTCGCTTGGCCTTATCCTCGATCATGTTGTCGGCGGACAGGCCGATCTCGGCATCGGGGGGCTTCTGGGTGAGACGGACGTGAATCTGCTTCGCATCGGCTTCTTCTCCCTGGTGCCAGCCGCAGCGCCTGATCACCCTCTGGCGCTGCTGCCGAGACCAGTGGCGCTAGAGGATGTCCGCGAACACATCCAACTGGTCGTCTCGGACCAGTCCGAGCGTACGCGCGGGCGTGACTATGGCGTCTTCGCCTACCGCACCTGGCGGCTGACGGATGTGCGCACCAAGCACGTGCTGATGCGCGAGGGGCTGGGCTGGGGCGGGCTGCCGCGATGGCTCATCGCCGATGATCTGGCGACCGGGCGGCTCGTCGAACTCGATCTCGAGCCTTACAGCGAAGTCCGCTCGCCGCTCTATGCCATGCACCGCGCCGATCGCAGCCCGAAACCGGCGGCCGCCTGGCTGATCGACCAGTTCAAGCGCCAGCTAGGCTGTTTCAACGAGTTCGAACCGGGTGAGATACCTGAGGAGGAGCCGGAGACAGGCCGTCGATCAGCGCCATGAGAACGGCGCGATAGTCCTCGATCGATGCTCCAGTTTCGATTGCGAGCGCTGCGCGGTCGAAGGCGGCTGCGAGCAAAGCGGTCAGTGCTTCCACAGGCAGTCTCGTCATGGAGTGCGAGCGCATCGCGGCAACAAGGCCGTCGCGCAGCGAACGGTTGCCATGGCGATTGTCGATCGCATCCATGGCGGCGCGGCCGAGCACGGCCGGGCCGTCAAGCAGCAAGAGCCGCGTACGGCCGGGCGCACGCATGGCAGCCAGATAGGCATCCGAGCCGGCAATCAGCGCATCGCGGGCAAATAGCGAAGGCGGCGACGCGCGTTCGATCTCTTCCGAGACGGCTTGCGCCTCCTGTTCGACCACAGCGGCAAACAACGCCTGCTTGTCGGCAAAGTGATGATAGAGCGCGCCGCGCGTGACGCCGGCAGCGGCGACGATCTCGGGTGTGCCGGTCTCGGCATAGGACTTTTCGGTGAACAGTTTGCGAGCCGCGGCGATGAGCTCAGCGCGTGTCGCCTCGGTGCGATCACGGTTGGAGCGACGAGCGGATCCTTGTTGCATACATGCAGCCTGTATGTTATTGCCATTTACATGCAGACTGTATGTTATTTGCCGGGAGAAGGAAAGATGAGGACGACGAGCTATTATCCGGTGCTGATGACGAGCGACGTTGCCGGCACGGCAGCCTTTTATGTTGCGCATTTCGGCTTCAAGCCGCTGTTTGAGGCCTACTGGTACGTGCATCTGCGCTCAGCCGAAGATCGCCGCGTCAACCTCGGCATCGTCCAGGGCGATCATGAGACGATCCCGGAGGAAGGGCGGGGCCGCACATCTGGCCTGCTGATCAATTTCGAGGTCAGGGATCCGGATGCCATCTGTGAGCGGATCACCGCCGCTGGCCTGCCGATCCTGCGAACGCTGCGCGACGAACCCTTCGGCCAGCGTCATTTCATCACCAGGGATCCCAACGGCGTGCTGATCGACGTGATCAGGCCGATCCCGCCGAGCCCAGAATTTATGGCGCAATATGCGCAGGGTGCTGCGGCGCGCTAACTCGCCCGCGCCAACGGCATCACGGTGACCTGAGTAATGCCGGAGCGGCGCACCACCGTGCACAGTGTCTCGCGGCCGATGCGCTCGGCGTCGAGCATGCGCACCAGATCGTCGACGCCGGTGACCGGGCGGCCGTCGATGGCGGCAATAATGTCGCCTTCCCTGAGGCCGGCTTTGGCCGCCGGGCTGTTCTTTTCGACGGTGCGCAGGCGCACCGCCGTGCTGCTCGATACTTGCGACAAAAGGGCTGCGCGGCGCGGCAGGTTGGTGGTGTCGGCGGAAACGCCGATGAAGGCACGGCGCACACGGCCGAAGCGGATGATTTCCGAGATGACGAAATTGGCGGTGTTGGAGGCAACCGCGAAGGCGATGCCTTGCGCACCGTGGATCATCGCGGTGTTAACGCCGATCACCTCGCCAGCCGAGGACACCAGCGGTCCGCCAGAATTGCCGGGGTTGAGCGCGGCGTCGGTCTGGATGACGTCGTCGATCAGCCGGCCGGTGGAGGCACGCATCGAGCGGCCGAGTGCCGAGACGACGCCAGCGGTGACGGTCCATTCGAAGCCGAGCGGATTGCCGATAGCAATAGCAATCTGGCCGCGCCTCAATCGCTTGGAATCGCCAAGCGGCGCGACGTCCGCAAAGTTGCCGTCGGCGCGCACCAGCGCAATGTCGGTGTCGGGATCGCGGCCGAGCACGCGGCCTTCCCTGGAGGCGCCGTCCGGCATTGACACGCGTACGCTGCGCGCATCGCCGACGACGTGGAAGTTGGTGACGACCAGCCCGTCCTGCGCGATGACGAAGCCGGAGCCATGGCCGCCGGGGCCACCGATGCGCTCGATGCGGCAGACAGCGGGCCCGATGCGGTCGACGGCATCGGCGACCGTCGCCGAATAGGCATCGAGAAGGGCATCGTCATATTGCAATTGCTGGGCGGGCAGGGCCATCCGAAGGCTCCGTTTGGAACAAGATGAACAATGCCTATATGTGCGGAGCGGCCGGACCGGCCGCGACCTGACCAGATGGCCAGTCAAATGCCCAACTAGCCGTCAGGCGAGTATCCGCCAACGCCCTGCCGGGCGATATCTGGGTCACGAAGAACCCAGGAGACAAATCATGAGCGATTTCAATCTGAGCACGTTTTCCGACGCCATTGCCGACATCGCGGCAGCCGCGGCACCAGCGACGGCCAGCTTCGCGACGCACCACCGGACGTCAACTGCTTTCCACTGGCGGGACGGCTATTTCGTCACTGCCGAGGAGGCGGTCGAGGCCGGCGAGGAGATCGAGCTGACGTTTTCTTCGGGCGAAGCCGTCAAGGCGGAACTGGTCGGCCGCGACCCGTCCACCGGCACGGCCGTTTTGAAACCGGCCGGCGCGCCGGCCGCCCCGTCACTGGTAAAGGCGGATGCGGTGCGGCCGGGCAACCTGGTGGTCGTGGCGGGCAATAGCGACGGCACCTCGCTCGCTACCTTCGGCACGGTCGGCGAGGTCGGCCCGGCCTGGCGTTCAATGCGCGGTGGCACGATCGACCGGCGCATCAACCTTGCCGTCAATGCCGGCGGCCGTTTCGAGGGTGGCCCTGTGCTCGACGCCAAGGGCGGACTGATCGGCATGCTGCTGTTCGGGCCACGCCGGCGGGCGCTGGTCATGCCTTACGAAACGATCGAGCGGGCAGTCACGACGCTGCGCGAGAAGGGTCATGTGGCGCGCGGCTATCTTGGCGCCGGCCTGCATCCGGTCCGCAATGGTGATACACAGGGCGCCATGGTGATGAGTCTCGACGATAACGGGCCGGCGAAATCAGCCGGTCTCAGTCTCGGCGACATCATCGTGTCGTGGAACGCAGAGACGGTGCATGGCCCGCGCGAGCTGATCCGCAAGCTCGGGCCGGACAGCGCCGGTGCCTTGGTGACACTCGGCGTGGTGCGCGGCGGCGAGAATCGTGAGGTTTCCCTGACCATCGGTGAAAAGCCACTGAGCTGAGGGATAGATGGTAAGCGGTGAGGTCGCTGGCAGACGGCTGACGGTGCTGATCGCGCTCGGTGACGCCGAGCGCACGCGAAGTCTGTCCGCCATTCTCGCCGCGACCGATGATCTGCGGCCGGTTCTGGCCGGCGAAGTCGACGGGCGTGAGGCGGCGGATGTCGCCATCGTCGATGATCATGGGCTACAAGGCGGGCTCGTCGACGCGGCTATGCCTCGCGTGCTGCTATCGTCGCGAGCGGCCCGTGAACGGCCGGCCGATACAGTATTTGCCGTGCTGCCGGTGCAAGCGGACGAGTTGCTGATCGCCGCCGCCGCGCGGCTCGCGGCTGCGGGCTACCGGATTTCGCGTGACAGTCATGCTCTATCCGATCTGCATCACGATTTGACCTTCCATGGCAGCGACCGGTTCGAAGAGGAACCGACTGACGAGCATATCGTCCGGCCGACGCTTTCGCCGCGGGAAGGCGAGGTGCTGGCGCTGCTGGCCGAGGGCGCCCCCAACAAGGTCATCGCGCGGCGGCTGAACATCTCCGTGCATACGGCGAAGTTCCATGTCGCAGCGATCCTGACGAAGCTCGGTGCCGCCAACCGCACCGATGCGATTGCCATCGCCATGCGGCAGGGCCTGGTGCTGGTCTAGTTCAGATTGTCTCAAGGCCGACGCAGCGTAACCCGCATGCGGTGTGTTGGGCCTTGCGCGGCGGTTCTCAGCCGCGCAAGGATCGTGTCTTTCATGTTGCAGGAAGGCGCAAGGATGTCGCTCAAGGGAAAGACGCTTTTCATCTCCGGCGGGTCGCGCGGCATCGGGCTGGCGATTGCGCTGCGCGCCGCGCGCGATGGCGCCAATGTGACGATCGCGGCCAAGACCGCCGAGCCGCATCCGAAGCTGCCCGGGACGATCTACACGGCGGCGCACGAGATCGAGCAGGCCGGCGGCAAGGCGCTGCCGGCGCTGTGCGACATTCGGGATGAAGAACAGGTCGCCGAGGCGGTCGCCAAGACCGTGGAGCGGTTCGGCGGCGTCGATATCTGCGTCAACAACGCCAGTGCCATCCAGCTCACCGGCACGTTGGAGACCGATATGAAGCGCTACGATCTGATGCACCAGATCAACACGCGCGGCACTTTTCTCGTCTCCAAAATGTGCATTCCCCACTTGAGGTTGGCGGAAAATCCTCACATCTTGAATCTGGCGCCGCCGCTCGACATGAAGGCCAAGTGGTTCAAGAACCATGTCGCCTACACGATGGCAAAGTTCGGCATGTCGATGTGCACGCTGGGCATGAGCGCCGAGTTCGCCAGGGACGGCATTGCGGTCAATTCGCTATGGCCGATCTCGACCATCGACACGGCGGCGGTGCGTAACCTCCTGGGCGGGGCGACGGTGGCGGCGATGAGCCGTTCGCCCGACATCATGGCCGATGCGGCATACGCCATCCTGGTCAGGCCGTCGCGTGAGGCGACCGGCAATTTCTACATTGACGAAGAAGTGCTGCGCGCTGAGGGCGTCAGCGATTTCTCGGCCTATGCGCCGGGTGCGACAGGCCCGCTCGCCGGCGACTTTTTTGTGCCGGACGAGGTGTTCGGCCGGACGGATACCAAAATCAAAGGTATCTACTGACGGAAAGTATCTAGCTGACAGGCATATCTCTTAAAGACCGGCACAGACGTGTGCTCAGTCTTCGGCTTTCTTGGCTTTGCCAAGACCCATCAGCCGGTCGATATAGGCAAGCATCAGTGCCGACAGAACGAAGGCCAGATGAATGATGGTCAGCCACATCAGCTGGTCGGTCGTGTAGGAGACCGAGTTCAGGAACACCTGCAAGAGGTGGATCGAGGAGATCGCTACGATTGTCGAGGCGACCTTGACCTTCAGCGAGCCGACATCGATCGTGCCCAGCCAATGCACCTTGCCGTCATTTTCATCGAAGCGGCTGACGAAGTTTTCGTAACCCGAGATGATCACCATCACCACCAGTGAGGCGACCAGCGCGGCATCGATGAGGCCGAGTATTTTCAGGATGGTGTCGGTGTCATCGAGCGTGAAGGCAACGGAGACGAACTCGAACAGCTTGTTGCCGAAGGACACGGCATAGATGGCAAGTGCCGCACCCAGTCCGAGATAGAAGGCGACCAGCAGCCAGCGCGAGGCGAGAATGATCGATTCGATGGCGAGTTCGAGGCGCTTCATGCGGCGATTCGGGCTCCGTTATCGGAGTGCCGTATTTCGGGCAGGCTGCGGCGGTTTGCAAGGTTTCAAAAAAACGAAACCCCGCCGGGGAGGGGAACCGGCGGGGCTCGGGTGTCCCGCTGGAGTCGGGACAGGGCAGGGAACGCCCTTTCCAGAATCTGGGATGGGTAACCGCGCGTTTCAAGATTGATGACCGCGCGATTCAATGGTTGATCAAATCGCGCGGTTCACATTGCGGTTTATTGGGCGCTGGCCACAGGCGCTACCAGGGGTGTAATCCGGCGGATGGCGACGCGGCGGTTCTCGCGGTTGGGTCCCGACGTGTTAACCTTGAGATACTCCTCGCCATAGCCCTGCGTCGTCAGGTTCTCCGGCGGGATGCCAAAGGCGTTGGTCAAGGCTTCGGCGACCGCCTCGGCGCGGCGGTCGGACAGAGCAAGGTTCGCTTCCGGTGTGCCGACAGCGTCGGTATGGCCCTCGATCAGGAAGCTCTCGGCCGGGTTTTTCTTCAGCAGCTTGTCCATGGCGTTGGCAACACCCTCCAGCTTCTGGACCTCGGTGTCGGAAATCGAGGCCGAACCGAATTCGAAGTTGAGCGTGTCGAGGTCGATGCGGCGGGCGATGTCGCGCACGCGGGCCGAGCGCTTGACCTCGTCGATCGAATAGAGGCGCTGGACCCTCTCGACCGGCGGCCGTTCGAGGAAGGTGTAGTAGTCGTCCGGATCCTCGACCTCTTCGGAATCCAGAATGTATTCCTCTTGCGGGATGGTAAGGCGCATCGGCGGCAGGTCGTCGCCCGGGTCGCGCCAGTCTGCATCGTCGTCATAGTTCCGCTCGTCGACATAGCTCAGCACATATTCGCGGCCGTCGGGCGCGATGCGTGAACGCTGGATGACGTCGCCGTAGCGGTTGCGGATGGTGACGATCCGGACACCATTGTCACGCTCGACTATTTCCCGGGTGCGATCGCCCGACAGGTCCTCATAATAGACATTCCGGGCGCCGCGGTGCATGCGCGGTGCATCGCTGCTTTCGACGAACGTCTGGTTGTTGAACTGGAGGATAACGCGGTCGCCGAATTCCCTGACGACGTTGGCGCCCTGGGGGCGCGGACGACGACGAACATCCTCGACGTCCGGCGCACGCTCGACGCGCTTGCCTTTTTCCTCGGTCACCGGAACGATCTTTTCAGGCTTGATCTCCCGCTGGGCTGCCCGGTCGTCGGTGGGTGGCGGCCCCTGATCGACCGGAGCCGGCTTCGGGGCTTCCACCTGGTTCTCGCCCTGCTGGGTGGGCTGGTTGCCCTGCTGCTTACCGGCATTTTGGCCGCGCTCCTTGCCACCCTTGCGCTTGCGCAAGACATCCTTCTGGCTGTCCAGAACAGGTGCCTCGTTCGGATTGGCCTGGGCTTCACCCTGGACCGGATTTTCACCCTGGACCGGCGCGGCCTGGCCAGTCGAAGGCTGTTCGCCGGTCGAGGGCTGTTGCTCTCCTGTCACCGGCTGTTCGCCGACAGGCCTCTTGCCACGTTTCTTGATCTTGTCCTGGGGCTGTTCGCCCTGGACGGGAGCGGCCTGCTGCTCGATCGGAGCCGGTTGGGCCTGTGGGGTCGCTTCCTTATTGGTCGGCGCCGGCTGGCCTTCCGCCTCCGTGGCGGGTCCGGTCAATTCAGCAGGCTTCTTGCGCTTGCCCGGCTTTTGTCCGGGCTCGACAGTCGGAGCCTGTTCTGCCGGGGCAGCCTCGATCTGCTGGTTCTGTTTTTGCTTCTTCTTGCGCGGGTTGACGTTGGGCTGGTTGTCGTTTGCCGGCGCTGCCTGCTCGGCCGGTTGTTCCGATGGGGCCGCTTCGATCTGCTGCCGATTGCGCCGCTTCTTGCGGGGTTGCTCGGACTCGGCTGGAGCGATCTGCTCGGCCGGAGCGGATTCTGTTTGCTGCTGCTGATTGCGCCGCTTCTTGCGGGGTTGCTCGGACTCGGCTGGAGCGATCTGCTCGGCCGGAGCGGATTCTGTTTGCTGCTGCTGATTGCGCCGCTTC
>NZ_JAMYRK010000084.1:0-21349 GCF_040321335.1 Mesorhizobium sp. M0437 | reverse complement strand
CCCCCGCCTGGTGCAAAGCGTTTGATCGGTCCCGCCGTTCTGGCAGTGCGGCGGGACACATCGGCAAAGGTTGGAATCACCAGCGTGTGCTGGCCAGTCTCCCCCGACCACCGCCTGAACTCAACTCGGCTGGCGAGCAAGTTGCCGCCAGCCGAGCATCAGTTGAGGAACCTTTGCGCTTGCTTGTGCTTTCAGTGGGCACGCCTGGCTTCTGTTTGCTTTCGGTCAGATAGATATCCGCCTGCTCGCGCATCTTGCCTGAAGGGAGCTGCGGCCGCGCTCAGCGGAGAGGCTAACAGGTGATTTCGATCGACGCGCTGTATTGCCGATAGCGCTAGAGCGATTCGAACCCCTACATCGGACAACGTTGTCGCGGTTGATCGTTGCGGCCGGCTTTATCCTCATCGATCTCACGCGGCAGACATCCGCTGAGCCGGGGGCGGTGCCCTATCAGCGCCGCTTAGAGCATGTCCGACACCACGCATGTCTCCTCTCTCACAGCCGCCGAATTCGTCGCGGTGTGCTAGTCTAGAAGCCGTCGGGCAAGTGGCGTGACGAGCTCGAAAAATAGTTCGCGGCTTCGGACGGTGCGCAGATGCTTTTGTCCGCCGGGTCCTGTTGTTCGACCACGGGATGGTCCGGCGAGGCAAAGTGCCGGGCCCAAGGAGAGCCTGCTCAGCCTCAATCGTATCGGCCAGCGGTTCTTTGAATTCGCGGTAATCCAAATGCATGCAACCACTGCCCTTGTCTTCGCGTTTAGCCGCGTTCAATCGTGGGGAGCGACAAGATGCGGGCCTTCACTCCAATTACAATCTGCCTCAATCGCAACCTGACGGTGGTCGCGTCCATAGCCGACGCAATGAAGGTGCTTCAGCAACCATGGCCTAGAATGGGAAAGCCGGGGCGGCTCAACGCGATCCGAATGGTCGAGGAATCCCTCGCCGGGCATTGCAGCCAGCAAGCTGCGTTCGAGGCCTTCAAGGCGGCCGCGGCTGAACAGGGACTCCTTAGAACAAGAGGGACCAGCGCAGGTCTGGGGAAAGTTGCGCGCATGGTTGAAGACCTGATGTGAGTCATGCCGGCCTCGCTAACATTAAACCTCTTGAGCACCGTTTTAAGATACTCTCCGGCGATCTTGCCGCCGTTGAGGTTGTTGGTCGAGACCAATGCCGTCTGGCCTTTCCAGTTGGGAATGCTGTTGTCGACGAGAACCACCTTGATGCCGGCGGCCACCGCCTTGTCGAGCGCCGGCGCGACCGTCGGGTCGACCGGAGTGATTGCCAGCCCGTTGACGCCCTGCGTGATCATGGATTCGATCAGAGCGATCTGGCCTTCGATGTCGGTAGCCGCCTGGCCCTGGCCGGTGACCAGTTCGATCTCCGGATGAGCGGCCGCGTATTTCTTGGCGGCGTCCTCCATGGTCGAGTAGAACGGCACCGGGAATTTCGTAATCAGGCCAACCTTGATCTTGTCTGCGGCCGAAGCCGGCACGGAAAACGCAACAGCGATCACCAGCCCTGCGAACAGTTTTCGGTTCATTGGCATTGTATTCCTCCCTTGGATTGAGACGCCTCCCGGCGGGAGACGCTTCAGGCATTTGCGGACCTGAAAGGTCCCCAAATTTCGAACGGGTCAGGCTCCAACGATCATGGAAACCAGTCCTGTTTGTTGCCTTTGGTCGGCACCAGTTCGCCGACCCTGCGGCCCTGGCGAAGCACCACCGCGCGATCGGCGAGCTCGACGACGTGTTCCATGTTGTGAGTGATCAGGATGACGGCATTGCCCTGGTCGCGGAGCGCAGCGACAAGATTGAGCACCTGGCGTGATTCACGCAGGCCGAGTGCGGCGGTCGGCTCATCCAGAATGACAACCTTGCGGGCGAACACGGTCGAGCGGGCCACGGCGATCGCTTGCCTTTGACCGCCAGACATCATGGCGACGACGGCATCCAGCCGCGGCAGCGTAACTTTCAGGTTTGCCAGCAGAGCGCGGGTCTCGGCGTCCATCCGGCGCTGCTGCAGAAACCGCAGGCCGCGCGGAAGCCATTGCGGGCCAGCCAGCTCGCGACCAGCAAAGAAGTTCTGTCCCGGCGTCAGATTGTCGAACAGCGCCAGATCCTGATAGACGGTCTCGATGCCGGCGAAGCGCGCATCCGCAGGGGAGCGTATCTGCGTTGGCGCACCGTCCAAAAGGATCGCGCCGGCATCGAGTTGGTGCACCCCGCTGATGCATTTGGTCAGCGTCGATTTACCCGCGCCATTGTCGCCGAGCAGGCCGACGATCTCGCCTCGCCGCACCTCGATGCTGACATCGTCGAGGGCCAGAACCGAACCGAAACGCTTGGTAGCACCGCGTACCGCCAGCACGGGATTGTCCGCCGTGACCGCGTGATCGACTTTGGCCGTAACGGCGCTCATGACTGTCTCCCGGCTTGCAGCACACGCACACGCCCTTCGAGGTAATTGCGCAGCACGTCGGACTCGACCGCGATCACGATGACCACGCCGATGACGATGAGCTGGAAAAAGACATTGACGTTGAGCAGGTTGAGCGCGTTGCGGATAACGCCGATCAAGATGGCGCCGATCAAGGCATGGCCGAGGTGGCCGCGGCCGCCAAGAAAGCTGGGGCCGCCAATGATCACCGCCGCGATCGTGTCCAGTTCCAGCAGATTGCCGAACAGCGGCGAACCGGCGTCGGTGCGGCCGGCAAGGATGACGGCACCGATGCCGGCGCACAGCCCTGAGATGACATAGACCGAAACCAGCACCGAGGACACGGGAATGCCCATGCGCAGCGCGGCGTCGGGCCGGCCGCCGACGGCATAAATCCAGCGCCCCCAGACCATGGTTTTAGCCATGACGGAAAGAACCGCGGCAACGCCCGCAACGACGAAAACCGATCCAGGCAGGCCCCAGACCGCCTCGCGGCCAAGCGCATCGATCGAATCCGGCATGCCAGGAATGGCGCGGCCATCGGCCAGTTGCAGGGCCAGCCCCTTGGCGGTGCTCAATGTCGCCAGCGTGATGATGAAAGGATGCGGCAGCCGGCCGAAGACGTAGAAGAGCCCGTTGATGGCGCCGACCGCGGCACCGCAGCCAACCATCACGGCGATCACGATGATGGCGGGAGCACCGGCATGAAAGCTCAGCGCGCCGAAGACGGAGGCCAGTGCAAGGTTCGAGCCGACGGAGAGATCGATGCCGCGTGTCAGGATGACCAGATGCTGGCCCATCGCAACAACCGAGATGACGGCCGTCTGGGCAAGGATGTTGCTGAGATTGCGTCCCGTCAGGAAATAGGGCGACAGAAAGCTGAGAACGGCGATCAGCAGCACCAGGATGACCACCGGACCAGCGCTCAGCAGCATCAGGCCGAGCGCAAGGCCGGGAACGGCTTCTGACTTCCTGGATGCCGGCAACGCGGCCTCGCCGACAGTCGTGCCGGTGTTTCCCGTTTCAGGCAAATTTCCCCTCCCCGCCGCGGCTTGTCGAGCCGTGTCGTCAAAAATTCAATTCGTGTTCTTATCGATAAAAAACAACCGGCCGGGCCGGGTCAAGTTGTTTTTTATGGATAAAGTTCATGCTAAAAGGACAAGTTATAGTTCCCAAGGAAAATCCGATGAGAACCGACACCGTCTACAAGAAGGCCTTCAATCGAGCTGCGAATATGCTGCGCGACGGGCAACTGGCCGGTGAACTTCCTTCCGAAAAATGAGCTTAGACGGCGAATGTGCGTCAGCCGCACAACCGTCAGAAAGGTTTTGCGGGAACTGGTTCACCGCGAACTTATCACCGAACGCCACAGCCTCAGGTCGACGGGCCGCCCGGTCAGCGACAACGATTACTATCCGGACGCCGAAACCACACCTCGCGCCAAGCATGTCGAACAGCAGTTCATGGAGTGGATGCTGCGGGGCGACACCAGGCCTGGAACCAGCATCAATGAGCTCGAGCTTGCGCGCCAATTCGGCGTTGCGACCAACGGAATTCGCGAATTCCTGATCCGCTTCAGCCGGTTTGGACTGATCGATAAACGGCCGAATACAGGCTGGGTTTTCAAGGGTTTCACCGAAGACTTTGCACTTGAGCTCTTCGAGATCCGGGTGATGTTCGAACTGCGTTCGGCGCAACTATTTTCACTACAGCCGCACAGTTCTCCCCTATGGTCGAAACTCGCTGCGCTCAAGATGGCGCATGCCGACCTGCTGGAGCGAATTGAAGGCCGTTTTCATGACTTCTCCGGCCTGGACAACCGGTTTCACCGGCTCATAAAGGAGGCATCACCGAACCGCTTCATCGATGATTTCTACGACATCATCACGTTCATTTTTCACTACCACTATCAGTGGAACAAGCAGGACGAAAAGCAGCGCAACCAGGCGGCAATCCTCGAGCATCTCGCCTATATCGATGCGCTCGAAAGCCGCGAATCTGACCGGATTGAGCGGGCCTGCCGAGCGCACCTGGCGTCGGCAAGAGCAACGTTGACGCGTTCGCTTATCGGACTTGTTGAATGATGTAGTCGACCCGCCCTTCAAGGGAACCGACGCATCCTCTGGAACGCGTCGGAAGCAAACGCTTACGCGTGACGGATTTCCGTTCCCAGCACCTTCAAACATTCGCGGATGAACGCTGCAAGGGCCGTCCAGCCCTTTGCCGAAACCATCGTGCCATCCACATATGCCTCCGTTGGAGACAGGTCGATATAGGTGCCGCCCGCAAGCGTCACTTCGGGCTCGCAAGCCGCCAGTGCGCCGACCTTCTTGCCGCGCACGACGCCGTCCACCGCAATCAGGATCTGCACGCCGTGGCAGATCGTGAAGATCGGCTTCTTGGTTTCGTGGAAGTGGCGCACCATCGCCTGCACGCGCTTGTCGGTGCGGATGTATTCGGGGCCACGGCCGCCGGCGCAGTACACGGCGTGGTATTGCTCCAACTGCTTCTCAGCGTCGGAAAAGGTCTTGTTGATCAGCGCATAGTGGCCGAGCTTTTCGGTGTAGGTCTGATCGCCCTCGAAATCGTGCAGCGATGTTTTGATCAGGTCTCCGGCGCTTTTGTCTGGGCACACGACGTGAACGGTATGGCCCACCGCTTCCATCGCCTGCTGGTAGACGAAGATTTCGTATTCCTCGGTGAATTCACCGGTCAGCATCAGGATCTTTTTGCCTGGCATGGTACTTCCTTTCCTGTGACAACGGCCGGGCGAGACCTGTACTCGCCTGGTAGGTTTGAGTTTCTAGAAGGGTGAATCGGGGAAGTAGTCTTCGTTGGCACTGGCCTGCGTGATGCCCGTCAACGGCGGGTACGGGGACATCGGGACAGTCTCAGTCGAACGCCAGCAACAAACGGTCGCGGGAATGCTCGATATGGCGACGCATCGCCTGCTCGGCAGCGGCAGGATCGGCCGCAGCGAAAGCGGCCAGGATGGCCTTATGCTCGTCAAGCGCCTCCTCGGTGACGCGCGAATGGAACATCAGGCGGAATATGTGGAAGTGGGTGTGCTGGTGCGCCAATGTCTCGCGCACGAGTTCGTTGTTGGCGAATTCCATGACCTTGTCATGGAAAATGGCATCCTGGCGGGCGAAGTTGGAATACCGCAGGCGCTCGTCCTTGCCCTCACGGCGCGCCATGACGCCGGCCGACGTCTGAAGCTGCGCGAGCTTTACCTCGTCCATGAGCGCGGCTGCCTTGGCTGCGCCATGAGGTTCGAGCAGCAGGCGAAGCTCATAAAGTTCGTCAAACCGCCGTTTCGTGATCTGCGGCGCAGCGCGGTAACCGATCAGATGCGTCTTCAGCACCAGGCCTTCGCCTTCGAGCCGGCCGAGCGCCTCGCGGATCGGCGTGTGGGATACGTTGAACTCCTTGACCAGACTGTCGACCGTGATCCGGGAACCCGGCGCAATCTTCAGCGACATGAGTTGCGCAAAAATCGCTTCGTAGACGTCCTCAACCAGGCTGCTGGAGCGCTGGATACGCCCGCCGCCGAGGTTCGTATCGTCCGCATTGAGTAAGTTCATGGCCTGCATGTTTTGCCTCTTGACACATTGAGTTGCTAACACGATGCTCCGGTAAATGCAATCCTATATCCTATACGATTTTATAGAGGATATCATTTGCTGCAGCTACGAGACAAAGCAATCGAATTTGCAGTGGCCTTGCTGGAACAGCGTGCCGCCCTGGCAGCCCGTGCTTCCTCACCTGCTGAACGGACCGCCAGCGTTGCGGACGATGGTTCGGCACGTCGATACGCAACCGCGTTGCGAGACGGGTTTTACATCGAACCCGGCCTTGGGGCCGAGTTGAACGCCATCTCGCATTCCAATCCAGACATCATCACAGGATGCAGGTCATGAGCCTTTTCGCTGCCCTAAGGCTGCCGCGCGAAATCCTCTTCGGGAAGGGCCAACGCCACGTCATCCCGGTTGTCGCGGCCAGGCTCGGGCGTCGCGCGCTCGTCTGCACCGATGAACGTTTTGCCGCAACGGGCCCGTTCGCAGAGATTGTCGCGGGGCTGCGAGCCACCTCGATAGACGTACTGGTGCATGATCGTGTGCTACCCGACGTTCCTCGGGACACCGTTGCCGTCTGCGTCGAGGAAGCACGGAAGTTCGCGCCCGACGTGGTGATCGGCATTGGCGGCGGCAGCTGTCTCGACATGGCGAAATGCGCAGCGTTGCTCATCAGTCACGGCGGTCAGATCCAGGATTACTACGGCGAGTTCAAGGTGCCCGGCCCGACGCTGCCGCTGATTGCGGTGCCGACGACAGCCGGCACCGGCTCTGAAGTGACCCCGGTTGCCGTGATCTCGGATCCGGATCGCACGCTGAAGGTCGGCATCTCCAGCCCGTATCTGATCGCGGCCGCGGCCATCTGCGATCCTGAACTGACGATGACATGCCCGCCGGGATTGACGGCGATCGCAGGCGCCGACGCGCTGACGCACGCAATCGAGGCGTTCACGGCCGCCAGGCGGGCGACCGATCCCGGCCTTCCGCAGAAACATGTCTTTATCGGCAAAACCGCCTTGACCGATCATTTCGCCCTGCTGGCGATCAAGCTGCTTGGCCGAAGCCTTGAAACGGCATGCCGCCGGCCCTCTGACGAGGACGCCCGGGCCGACGTCATGATGGGTGCACTGGCAGCCGGCTGCGCGTTCGGAACGGCCGGCACAGCGGCAGCGCATGCCGTGCAATATCCGGTTGGCGCGATAACCCACACCGCTCACGGATTGGGCGTCGCCACCATGTTGCCGTACGTCATGAAGTACAACAAAACAGCCGCAGCGACCGAGATGGCCGAGATCGCCAACGCGCTCTGCCTCGATGGTAAAGGCCGGACGCCCGACGAGTTGGCCGACGCGACCATTGCCGAAGTCAGCCGGCTGTTTGGGGCAATCGGGATCACCTCCTCGTTAGCCGAGCTGGGGCTGCCCGCCGATAAGCTCGATTGGACGGCGGAACAGGCGATCGGTATCGAGCGCCTCATCAAGAACAACCCGCGTCCATTCGATTTGCGGACCATGCGACACCTGGTCCGGGCGGCCTTTGATGGCGACCTCGCCAGCATCATGTAACAATCGGGAATATCGAGATGAACACGTTTTCACAGGTTCTGGCTGACGATCAGGGCATCAGCGACTTCCACACAATCTCGCACGGGCTGTATATTGGCGGCCAATGGCGGCAGTCCGCGGATGGCAGGGTGATTCCGGTCGTCGATCCTTCGACCGAGGCTGTCATCGCCGCTGTGCCGGATGCGACCGTGGGCGACGCCGCCACTGCCGTTGAAGCCGCTGCCAAGGCAGCCGACGACTGGCGAACAATGCCGCCGCGAAAGCGTTCCGAGATCCTCCGACGCTGCTTCGAACTGATGACGGACCGATCGGAGGCACTGGCTACTCTCATCGCATTGGAAAACGGCAAGGCCCTGCGGGATGCCCGCGGCGAGATCGCTTATGCCGCGGAATTTTTCCGTTGGAATGCCGAGGAGGCCGTTCGCATTACCGGTGAATTCGGTACTGCGCCTTCCGGCACCAATCGGATTGTGGTCGACTACGAACCCGTCGGCATCTGCATCCTGATCACGCCCTGGAATTTTCCTGCCGCGATGGCGACGCGCAAGATCGCGCCGGCACTTGCCGCTGGATGCACGGTGATCCTGAAGCCGGCCAGTGAGACACCCCTCACCGCCTATGCGCTCGCCGCGCTCTACCAGGACGCGGGCGTTCCACCAGGGGTGGTCAACGTCCTGACAACCTCCAGTCCCGGGCCTTTGACAGCCGCCATGCTGGCCGATCCGCGGGTGCGCAAACTCTCCTTCACCGGTTCGACAGGTGTGGGTCGCGCTCTGCTGGCAGAGGCTGCCAGGCATGTGGTTTCGTGTTCGATGGAACTCGGCGGCAACGCACCGTTCATTGTGTTCGACGACGCCGATCTCGAAGCGGCGCTCGATGGTGCAATGGTGGCCAAGATGCGCAACGCCGGCGAGGCCTGCACGGCCGCAAACCGCCTCTATGTGCAATCCGGCGTCTACGAAGCCTTCTGCGATGGCCTCGAGAAGCGGATGTCGTCGCTCAAGGTCGGCGCTGGCACTGATCCGGACACGGAATGCGGGCCAATGATCACGAAAAAGGCGGTCGAGAAGATAGACCGCCTTGTCGTCGACGCGGTCACACGCGGCGCGCGGGTCATGTGCGGCGGCTCAGTCCTGTCCGGGCGCGGTTTCTTCTACCCTCCGACGGTGCTTCGCGACGTGCCGGGCGACGCAAAGATGGCGCATGAGGAGATATTCGGGCCGGTGGCGCCAATCTCGAGCTTCGAAACGGAGGCCGAGGTCATCGCACGCGCCAATGACACCGAATATGGGCTTGCTGCCTACATTTACACGCGCGATCTGGCGCGCGGCATGCGGGTGGCTTCCCGCATCGAGGCCGGGATGATTGCTCTCAACCGCGGGCTGATGTCTGATCCGGCAGCTCCCTTCGGCGGCGTCAAGCAAAGTGGGCTCGGCCGCGAGGGAGGGCAGCATCACGGCATTGCCGAGTTCATGGAGGCGAAATACCTCGCCGTCAGCATGTGAGCTGAAGAAGAATGCAAGGCGATCCCTTTCGCATCCGCGACCACGTTGCTGATTTTGACCAAATCGTGCAGGACATTGTTGACCGCAGCGAGGTCGCCCGCGCCGCCATTCCGATGGCAGCAGACGTGGCCTACGGACCGGATCCGACCGAGACCATGGACCTGTTCTTTCCTGCGGGCAAAAGAACGGCGCTACCGGTGCACATCTTTGTCCATGGCGGCTACTGGAGAATGTTCTCCAAGCGCGACTACTCATACATCGCGACGACGATTACCCAGGCCGGGGCCATCGCCGTCATCCTCGATTATGCTCTGATGCCCAAGGTCCGAATGGCGAGGATCGTCGACCAGGTGCGCCGCGCCAAGCAGTGGGTCCTGGCCAACATCGCCGATCATGGCGGAAGCCCGGCGGCCCTGACTGTCAGTGGTCATTCGGCAGGAGCCCATCTTGCAACGTTTCTGTTCGAGGGCGAGCATACCCCCTCGAATGTGAAGGCAGCCCTTCTCCTGAGCGGACTCTATGATTTGAAGCCGCTCCAGGATTCCTTTCTCGCCAACGAGATTGGAATAACCGACGAGGAAGTCGCCATGTTCACACCTCTCGCCTGTCGGCATGATGCTCAAACCAAGGCGGCGGTTCTGGTCGGAGCCAACGAGACGCCACCCTTCCATCAGCAAGCCGATCGATTCAAAGCAAGCTTGCTGCGGCAGGGATCGTTGGTAACGTCGCATGTGCTCCCGAACCGCAACCACATGGACAGTGTCAGAGATCTTGGCGTGCCGGGGACCGAGGCTGGCGATTGCCTGGCAAAACTGATCGCCAAGGCCTGCTGACTAACTCGGGTTCTCCAGGCGATTTGTTTTGCGCCACTCCTCGTACTCTCCGCGGGCATCGTCATGCAGCGGATAGTAGCGTTGCAACGGCCCGCCCTCCATGAGCTTCGCTCGCGAAAACTCCTCCCAATCATGATGCTTCTGTGCTTCTTCGATCACCTTCGGGGCCATCACGACGGGAAGCACCACCACCCCGTCGTCGTCGGCGACGATGATGTCGCCCGGGATCACCGTGACAGCGCCGCAGGCAATCGGAACGTTGACGGCATTGGGATAGATGCTGGTCTGCACATGATAGTTTGGCGTCCAGCCGCGCAGCCATAGGGGCAGGTCGAGCTTTTCGACATTGGGCCGGTCGCGCATGCACCCATCGATGACGATACCGGCCCCGCCCCTGCCCTTGAAATACGTCGACATCATATCGCCGAAGACGCCCGAGCTCATGTCGCCGCGCGCGTCGACCACGACCACATCGCCCTCCTGCGCGTGATAGAGCACGTGCCGGTGCAGCTGTGTCTCCGGATCGGCATATTCTCCTTCGGTGAAGAGGTCCGGCCGCTGCGGCAGGAACTGCAGCGTCAGCGCCGGCCCGACGATCGACTTCCCGTGGTTTTGCGCCACCGGACCAACCATGTGCGGATTGCGGAAACCCATATGGCCAAGCGTGCCGGCAACCGTCGCGGCGCCGATCTGCCTTAGCGCGTCGATCAGGTCTTTAGGCGGCCGCATGATGTCGGAAGTATGTGTCATTGTGGACTCCGATTGAATGGAACTACCAGTTCGTAACAGAACCGTCGCGGCGCTTAAGGTGAGGCGCTTCCCAGAAACGCAAACTCTGCGTCTGGACCGCAACTTCGTTGACCTCGACGCCGAGCCCCGGCAGATCGCCGACCGGGTAATCGGTCCCGTCGAGCCGTGGTTGCACGGGGAAGAAGTCGGAATTGTTGAAGCCCAGCTTTGTTTCGGGTGCCCTGGTCTCGAGCCACGCGAAGTTGGGTACCGCGGCAGCGAGATGCACGGTCGCGGCCGTGCACACTGGACCAAGCGGATTGTGCGGCATCAGGTCCACATAATGCGCCTCGCTCCAGCCAGCGATTTTCATCGCCTCGGTGAGCCCGCCGACATTGCAAACATCGAGCCGGTTGAACTGATGGATGCCGCGCTCGATGTAGGGCAGGAACTGCCACTTGCTGGCAAATTCCTCGCCTATGGCAAAGGGGATTTCGGTCATCGTGCGCAGCGATTCATAGGCCTCCGGCGTTTCGGCCCGTATCGGCTCCTCGAGGAAATCAAGCACGCCGCGACCGAGCTTGTTGCAGAAGCTCGCGGCCTCTGCCACCGACAGCCGATGATGATAGTCGAGGCCGAGGACCACGTCGCTGCCCAGCGCCTCGCGCGCCTTGTTCAGCATACTTGCGGTAGCGCCGATGGACTCGCGCGGCTCGAAGATGTCCTTGCTGTTTTGCCCGAAGGGGAAGAAGCGGATCGCCTGCCACCCCTGCGCGCGAAGCTCGCGGGCCCGTTCGATGGCAACGTCGCCCTCGGCCTCGTCGCCGGTCGAGGCAAAGGTGGGAATGCGGTCGCGCTGCTTGCCGCCCAGCAGCTCGTAGACCGGCACGCCCAGCGCCTTGCCCTTGATGTCGTGAAGGGCGATGTCGATGGCGGAAATCGCCGCCTGAAGGACTCGCCCGCCTTCGAAGTACTGGCTGCGGTAAACCTCCTGCCAGATCCGCCCGATCTGCATCGGGTCGCGGCCGATGAGAAACTCGCGATAGTGCTCGACCGCGCCGGCCACGGCCCTCTCGCGACCGCTCAAGCCGCTCTCGCCCCAGCCGAAGATGCCCTGGTCGGTCTCGACCTTGACGAGCATCTGGTTGCGCGTTCCTACCCACACCGGATAGGGCTTGATCGCGGTGATCTTAAGCTTCTCAGTCATCCACGCCCACGTTTCACGCGCATTCGCTCTATCTCAGTTGGCCTTGAGGGCCATTTCAGTTTCGCCATCGAACAGATGCATCCGCTCCTGGTCGAACTCGAGCCAGATCTGCTCGTCGGGCGCGACGGCAATGTTCGGCGGCACGCTGACGTTGACGATGGCGCCGGACAGGAACGCCTGGACGAAGGTGACGTCGCCGGTCGGTTCCACCGTGTAGGCCTTGGCCGGAATGGAACCAGGGACCGCACTCTTGTGGAGCTTGATCGTCGAGTGACGTGCGCCGAGCACGACTTTCCTGGTCGTCGCTTTCGCCACCTTCTGGGCATTGCGCGGTGAGAGCTCAAGGCGCCAGCCCTCGGCGCCGGTCAACACCGTGTTGCCGTTTGCCATCGAGGCCTCTAACGGAATAAGGCTCATCGCCGGGCTGCCGATGAAGCTGGCCACGAACATGTTCACCGGATGGGCGAAGACCTGCGCCGGTGAATCGTATTGCTGCATGTAGCCGCCATTCATCACCGCCATCTTGTCAGCCATGGTCACGGCTTCGAGCTGGTCGTGCGTCACATAGATGATCGTCGCCTTGAGGTCCTGGTGGAAACGCTTGATCTCCGACCGCATCTGCACGCGCAGTTTGGCATCGAGGTTAGACAGTGGCTCGTCCATGAGGAACACGGCGGGGTCGCGAACGAGGGCACGGCCAAGGGCCACACGCTGCTGCTGCCCGCCCGAAAGTTCGCGCGGCTTGCGCTCGAGCAGGTGCGTCATGTCGAGCACTCGCGCCGCTTCCTTGACCTTCTTGTCGATCTCGTCCCTGGGGAGTTTGCGCATCTGAAGCGGGAACGCCAGGTTCTTGTAGACCGATTTCTGCGGGTAGAGCGCGTAGTTCTGGAACACCATTGCGATGTCCCGGTCCTTGGGGTCGAGGTCGTTGACCACCCGCTCGCCGATGATGATGTCGCCCGCTGTGATCGGGGTCAGCCCCGCGACAAGATTGAGCGTGGTTGTCTTGCCGCAGCCTGAAGGCCCGACGAGCGCAACGAACTCGCCGTCATTGACCGTCAGCGAGACGTGGTTGACAGCTTTGAAGCTGCCATAGCTCTTGACGAGATCTTGGAGGACCACGTGGGCCATCGGCAACTCCCTAGTGCTTGACCGCGCCTTCTGTAAGGGCGCGTACGAAGTATCGTTGCAGGACCAGGAACAGCACCACGACGGGCACGCTCATCATGAAGCTGGCCGCCATCAGGCCCGGAAAATCCGTCGTATTTTCCGAGAAGAAGCGTTGGATGCCGACCGGCAGGGTCAACTGCTCGTTCTTGGAGAGGAAGGTGTAGGCGTAGATGTACTCGTTCCACGCGCCGATGAAGGAATAGATTGCGGTGGCGATGATCCCCGGCGTCGAGAGCGGCATCACGATCATGATGAAGGCCTGGAACCGTGTTGCGCCATCGATGCGCGCCGCCTGCTCAAGCTGCACCGGGATATTGTCGTAAAAGCCCTTGAGCAGCCAGATCGCCAGCGGCAGGCCAAAGGTGAGATAGGTGAGTATCAGCGAGCCATGCGTGTTTATCAGACCGATGGCGCGCATCAGGATGAAGAGTGGCACGAGAAAGATCACCGCCGGGAACATGTTGCGCAGCAGCACGGCAAAGAACAGGAAATTCCGGCCGGGGAAACTGAAGCGCGAAAACGCGTAGGCCGCTGGGACAGCCACGATCACCGAAAGGATTGTCGTGACGGTCGACACGAAAAGGCTGTTCCAGAAGAAGCGGAGGAAGTCCTGGCCGACGCTGTTCTGCGGATCGAGCAGTTTCTGGTAGCTGGCGAGGGTAGGTTCGTCCGGCCACCATTGCGGCGGGAATTGTGTCGCCGCGAATCCGGACTTGATCGAGGTGATCAGCATCCAGATCATCGGCAACGCGGTATAAAGCAGCATGAACACGAGGAATATGCGGCCGGCCCACCGCCATCCGTCGACGCGCATGCGGCGACGGGTCTGGGCTCGAGGTGCTGTCTCGGCAATCGTGCTCATCAGGCGCTCCCCTCTTTCCGCTCGTTGCCGCTTAACGCACGGACGTAGAAGTAGCCCAGCGTCATCAGCGTGAGGAACAGGAGCACCGAATAGGCCGATGCCACGCCCCAGCGCTGCCGTCCGAAGGCGAGCTCATAAATGTGGGTTATCCAGATATGCGATGCGTTCGACGGCCCGCCGCCGGTCATGATCCAGGGGATGATGAAGGAATTGAAGTTGGCCACCGCGAGCAGCAGCATCGTCACCACCGAGACGTTGCGCAAGTGCGGGAAGGTGACGTGCCAAAAGCGCTGCCATGCATTGGCACCGTCGACTTTTGCGGCACGGAGCAATTGATCGGGGACTGTCTGCAGGCCGGCCATCATCATGATCATGGCAAAGGGAAACTCGCGCCAGATATTGACGACGATCAGGGAGGGCAGCACCGTGCTGACATTGTCGATGAAATTCGGCGGATGGGCGGCCAATCCGAGGCCGACCAGCACCGCGCCGATGATCCCGAAGTCCGAATGGTAGATCCACTTCCAGATGTAGGAGGCGGCGACGGCGCTGATGACCCAAGGGATGATCAGGACGGCGCGCAGGACACCACGGCCGATGAAGTCGCGGTGGAGCGCCAGCGCTGTGGCAAACCCCAGGACAAAGGAGATGAAAGTTGACCCCAGAGTCCAGATCAGCGTGTTCCAGGTGACTTTCCAGAACACCTGACTGGTGAGGATGGTCGCGTAGTTGTCGAAGCCGATGAAGGTCTTGTCGCGGAGTTGCAGGCCAGGCGGTGTCTTAAAGAACGACAGCTCGACCGTGTAGTAGATCGGATAGGCGATGACGATGAGCATCACGGCGATCGCTGGGAGCACGTACGCGTAGTCCGCACGATGCTCCCAGACCTTCCGCAGCGCGCCGGACCAACCGGGTTGCAATCTTCGGCGAGCCTCGGCCTTGCCGGTCACGATCGTCACTTGTGGCGTGCCCTTTTTCTTCGGAACGCTGCGGCTGCGCCAACGGCGCCGCCGGTCCAGGTCGTAGGTGTGGCTTGGACTAGAGTCCGCCCATCAGGTCTCTTACCTTCTTGGCCGCGTCGTCCGCTGCCTCGTCGACGGTCATCGCTCCGGTCAGGGCATTCTGCAGCATGTCCGGGATGATGATGTTCATGATCTCGGGGGCCTGCGGCAGAGCTGGGAACGGGATGCCGTATGGCAGCATCGAGGTGGTGACGTCGAGGAACTTGATGTTGTCCAGACGTTCCTTCATCCACTTGGTCTTGAAGCCGTTGAGGTTGCCAGGGTTTGATCCGGCGTAGGCCATCTTCAGCGACCATTCAGGGCTCGTCCACATGCAGATGATAGCTTTCGCGGCCGGCTCGTCTACCTTGCCGCCCTCGACATATTCGGGTTTCAGGATGTGAATGTTCGAGCCGCCGAACACGACGGCGCGCTTGCCGTCGGGACCAGTCGGGATCAGGCCGTAGCGCATGTTGTCGATGACCGTCTGCGCCTTGTCCTTGTCGGTGCCCGTCGCCTTTTTCTGCAGGTCGAGCATGACGTTGTAATCGGACGGGTGCGAGATCATCATGCCGAGCTGGCCAGCGACGAACAGGGGCTGATTATCGGCCTGCTGATTGGTGAGTGCCGAAACCGGAACCGACTTGTCGCGAACATACATGTCGTAGGAGGCTTGCAGCGCTGCCTTGCTTTGCGGGCTATCGAGTTGGACCTGCTCATAGGTCGGGTTCGGCGTCGCTTCGTCGAAGACACCTCCGCCATAGGCCCACAGCTGTGGCATGAAGCGGTACGGCGTATTGCCGGCATTCTTGCGAGCCACGAGGCCATATCCGGCAATGCCGAGCTTGTCGTGGATCTGCTTGGAATACCTGACCACGTCGTCCCACGTTGCCGGCGGTTTGTCCGGATCGAGGCCGGCACGCTTGAAGATGTCGGCGTTCCAGATGAACGCCATCGTCTCGTTGTTGGTCGGAATGCCGTAGGTCACGCCCTCCCAGGTCACTGCCTTCATGGCGCCGGGCCAGAAATCCTCGGTCGAATACCCCACGTCCTCTGGCTTGAGCGGCTGCAGATAGCCCTTTGAGGCGAACTCGGTACCACCCAGGATCTGCAGGCGGACCGCCATAGGCGCGGCATTGCCCAGGAGCGCGGTGCGGAACTTGTCGAGAAGGTCGTTATAGGTGAGGGCTTGTTCCTCGAGCTGGATGTTCGGATAGGTTTTGCGGAAGGTCTCGAAGAAATCCTTGTAGTACTGGCGCAGGAGGTCCGGGTCGCCCTCGAACACGCCCTGATACCAGAATGTCAGTCGCCCCTTGTAATCGAGCGGGGTGACCTTGGCGCAATCGGCCGCCGTGTCAAAATCCTGTGTGCCCGCAATCGAGCGCACATACTCCGGCGACCACTTGCTCAGGTCGACCGGCGGTGCACCCAGCGCCGATGTAGACGTCAGGGATGCCATCAAAGCAGTGGCGACAGTGCCGCGCAGGACGGCGCTGCCGAGCGCAATTCTCGTCATAGGTATCCTCCCTGGTTCTCCCATGCCGCCCTAAAGCGGTCCTTGCTCGTTTCGATCGCGAGGATGCTTCTGCCAGCTCAGTGTATCCTCTCGATCGCTTGGTACGTTTTCAGATCGTGAATTGCCTGTCAACGCGCAGAATCGTACATTGTTTGCGAAAGCCGTGTGTGATATCGGGCAAGGTATGTATTAAATTGGGGAGCCCGGCCTTGGCCGAAATAAGCGATTTCAAAGCGATGCCACCGGTGGGGACCGATCCCATCGGGGCCTCCAGCGAGGGCGCCTCGCTTTATGAATTGATCAGGGAAGATATCATCGAGGGACGGCTCGCTGCCAACGAACGGCTTGTCGTCACCGATCTCGCCCGGCGTCACGGCACTTCGACCAATCCTGTGCGCGAGGCCCTGCAGTTGTTGCGCGGCGAAGGGTTTGTCACCTTTATCGCCAACCGCGGGGCGCGCGTGCGACCCATTGATCAAGATTTTGTCCGGGATATCTACGAGATCGGTGTTCTGATCGAGCCAGCCCTGACACGATGGTTTGTGAATATGGCTACCGGCGAGGACATCGCCGAACTCGAACGTCTCCAAGGCCTGATCGAAGAGAACAACTTCGCCGACACATTCAGGCACAGTGAGCTGGATACCGCTTTCCACACCGTGATGTACCAGCGGCACTACAACCGCCACGCCGCCGAGCTTTGGTGGAAGCACCGCGAAGTGCTGCGAGCCGTGAGCCGTCGTTTCAATTTCACGCTGGCGCGACGTGCCGCGATCATGCGCGAGCACCGCGAACTCATCGCGCTTGTGAAGGCGGGAGAGGCCGACAAGGCGGCCGAACTCGTTTCCCGCCATGTCGAGGGTTCGGGCCGGCATATTCTCGAACAGATGCGAGCGCGCAACGCCGCTCGGGCCGGATAGAATGTCCAGTCCAGAACATCGTTAGCTGACCATTTCCAGGCAAAGGTAGTTAAGATGAAAATCACGAGCATTCGGCCGTGGCTGATCAAGTCCGATGCTTCCTACTGGGGAGAGTTCCTGTTCGTCGAAGTGACGACCGACGAGGGAGTGAGTGGATGGGGAGAGATCACCACCACGACAAGGCTCGCCAACCGCGCTCTGTGCACGATCCTGCGGCAGATCGGCGTCGCCGTGACAGGCGAGGATCCCGCGCGTATCGAGCATCTCTGGCACAAGATCTTCCGCAGCTTCACCTACATGGGAAGCCGCGGCGCCGCCGTCGAATGCGTGAGCGCCATCGATATTGCCCTCTGGGACATCCGGGGCAAAGTCCTCGGCAAGCCGATTTACGAGCTGCTTGGCGGGCCGGTACGCGATGAAATCGCGCTCTACACCCATCCCAACCAGGCCAAATTCACCAGCAAGGAGGCTGTGGTCCGCGAAATTCTTGACATTGTCGAGTCCGGACACACTGCGCTCAAGTTCGATCCCTACCCCCACCAGGGCCGCAGCGCCGATGGCCTGCCCCGCGAACAGCGAGACGGCTACCTCGATGGCGGCATGACCCGCAAGGACGAGCGCGAGGCCGCCGAACTCACGGCTCTGATCCGCGAAACGGCAGGACCCGATGTCGACATTCTCATCGATGCGCACGGCCGCTTCGATGTCCCCACCGCCATTCGCCTCTGTCGGAGCCTCGAGGAGTCCGGCCAGATCGACTGGTTTGAGGAGCCCTGCCCGCCCGAGAGCCTTAACGCCCTCAAGCAGATACGTGAGAAGGTCAATACCGCCATCTCGTGGGGCGAGCGCGGCCACACGAAGTGGGATTTCGTGCCGGTACTCGAGAACAGGCTCGCCGACTACATCATGCCCGACGTTACCTGGACCGGCGGCATTACCGAACTCAAGAAGATTTCTGCACTGTGCGAAGCCTACTACGTGCCGGTCTCGCCACATGACGCCGCGGGACCGATCAACGTGGTTGCGGGAGCGCAGGTGATGATGACCGTTCCCAATTTCTACAAACTCGAAACATCGGAGTGGAACCTGGGCAAATACGATCACCTGATCGACAGACCACTCGACATTTCGAACGGCAGCCTCAAGCTGTCGTCGAAGCCTGGTCTCGGTATTGAGATGGACCGCGACTACCTGCAGGCCCACGAGATTGAGCTGGGCTAGCAACACTCTATACCGGCCCCGGGTGCGAGACGACAAGCCGAAAACGAGGATAAGTCATGGCAAAGACAGGTGGCGCCGACGAAGCGCTCAATCGGGTAAACGCGAACTCCAAGCCATCCCAGCTTCGCATCACCGACATGCGGGTAGCCGAAATCGTCGGCGCGCCGTTCACCTCGACCCTGCTCAAGATTTACACCAACCAGGGCATCGTCGGGCTTGGCGAGGTGCGCGACGGCGCCAGTGCCACCTACGCGCTGATGCTGAAGAGCCGGCTGCTTGGCGAGAACCCTTGCGACATCGACCGCCTGTTTCGCCGGATCAAGCAGTTCGGTGGCCACGGCCGGCAAGGCGGCGGCGTCTCGGCGGTCGAGATCGCGTTGTGGGATCTCGCCGGCAAGGCCTATGGCGTTCCCATCTACCAGATGCTCGGCGGCCGGTTTCGGGAGAAGGTGCGCGTCTATTGCGACACCGACGCTACCGTGCCGAGCGGCACCGAGACCGGCAAGCGCCTCAGGCAGCGCATGGCGCTCGGCTTCACCTTCCTCAAGATGGATCTGGGGCTGATGCAGATCGCGGATGTACCCGGTGCGGTCGTCTCCCCTGCCGGTTCACTTGAAGGGTACCGCATCCATCCAGGCCGCGGCCCGGTCAAGACCATGGCGGAGCGGCGCGCCCGCAATGCCGCTTACGATTTGCATAACGTCCCCCATCCGTTTACCGGCCTCCACTTTTCCGACAAGGGCCTCGACCTGCTTGAACAGTATATTGCCGAGGTTCGCGATGTTATCGGCATGGATATTCCGCTCGCCATTGACCATGTCGGCCACATCTCGCTGCAGGACGGTATTCGGCTCGCCAGGCGGATTGAAAAATACGTGCCGGCCTGGCTCGAGGATGTGATCCCATGGCAGTACACCGAGCAGTTCCGGCAACTGCAGGCCGCCACTACGGTGCCGATCTGCACCGGCGAGGACATCTACCTTAAGGAAGGCTTCGAGCCTCTGCTCAAGAGCGGCGGCCTTTCCATTATCCACCCGGACCTGCTCACCAGCGGGGGCATCCTCGAGAGCAAGAAGATCGGCGACATGGCCCAGGACCACGGCATCGCAATGGCCATCCATATGGCCGAAAGTCCAATCGCCGCAATGGCCGCGGCACATGTCGCGACCGCGACCGAAAACTTCATGGCGCTCGAATACCACTCTGCCGATGTCGACTGGTGGGACGATATCGTCACCGGCCTTCCCAAGCCGCTCGTGAAGGACGGCTTTATCACTGTTCCGGACAAACCTGGCCTGGGGATTGACGACGTCGTCGACGAGGTGATCTCGCAGCATCTGCAGCCGGGTGTCACCGGCATCTGGCAGCCCACGGATCATTGGGACGACGAGTATTCCTGGGACCGTATCTGGAGCTGAGGCGAAAAGAACCGAAGATGAAGATCACCGATCTCCGCTGCGCCGTCATCGGCAAACACCCAATAGTCCGCATCGTTACCGACGAGGGCCTCTATGGCCTTGGCGAAGTCGAGTTCACCAAGACCTATCTCAAGCCTTGGGTGCTGCATTTCCGTGAGGCGCTGATCGGCGAGGACCCTACCGATGTCGAGCGGGTGATGCTGAAGATCCGCCAACGCGGCTCTTTCAAGCCCTATGGCGCGGCGGTAAGCGCTATCGAGCATGCGCTGTGGGACATAGCCGGCAAGGCCGCAGGCGTGCCGGCCTACAAACTGCTCGGCGGCAAGGTGCGCGACAAGGTGCGCGTCTATAACGGCTCGATCCGCCAGAAGCGAACGGGGGACCGGCCGGAGGATTACGCCGCTGACGTGAAATGGATGATGGAGCAGCCGCAGAATTTCTTCATGATCAAGCAGGGAATCTCGTTCCATTCCAACATGAAGGACACCATCGAGGGCTTTCACTACGGCGTGACGCAGAAGAAGGCCGGCTATCACGGTGCCATGGACCAGGGCGTGATCAGCGAGCGCGGTTTCAACCATATGCTCGACTGCGTGATGGCGATGAAGGAAGTGCTGGGCGACAAGGTCAGCCTGGCGCTCGACTGCGGCCCGGGCTGGATGCTGCCCGATGCGATCAAGTTCGCTCGCGCGGTCGAGAAGTACAATTTGATGTGGCTCGAGGACATGCTGACCGGCGACTATGTGCCGTGGGTCAATCCGCAGGCCTATCGGGAGTTGACCACCTCCACCTCGACGCCAATCCATACCGGCGAGCAGATATACCTGCGGCACAATTTCAAGGAGCTGATCGAAACGCAGGCGGTGCGCGTCATCGGCCCGGATCCGGCCGATATTGGCGGCATTGCCGAGCTCAAATGGGTCGCCGAGCACGCCTATATGCACTCGATCCTGATGGCACCGCACGGCACCGCGAACGGCCTTCTGGGCCTCGGCGCGCTGATCAATGTCTGCGCCACCCTGCCCGCCAACTACATCGCGTTCGAATGCCCGAGCGCCTCCGACCCCTGGTGGGAGGACCTCGTAATCGGCCTGCCGTCGCAGATCGTGAAGGACAGCATGGTGGACCTGCTGGAAGCGCCGGGGCTGGGCCTCGATATCGACGCCGAAGCAGCCAGGAAGTATCTCCGGGACGAGGATGCAGGCTTCTTCGACTGAACCATCCTTCTTGCGCCACCCTGCACTGCGCGGACTGCTTCACGCAACCTCTCATCCAGAATGACCGTTTCGGGGCCGAGGAACGAACATGAAGTAATCGCGGAAGCGGTGGCCACCTGAGATGTGGCGGCGATGTTCGAACATCTGGCCGGCTGGCTGTCCTCCGATAGGATGA
>NZ_JAMYRK010000083.1:0-21589 GCF_040321335.1 Mesorhizobium sp. M0437 | reverse complement strand
CCGTGAAGAGTGAGGAGGAGCAGGCGAGTGCGGCCGTATTCCGGGCTCGTGATCTGCTGGTGCGGCAGCGCACCCAGACGATCAACGCCTTGCGCGGCCATCTTGCAGAATATGGACTGGTCGTTGCCCAGGGCCCTTCACATACTGCCAAGCTGATGGAAAAGGTAGAGGATCCTGAGGGCGATCTGCCAGAAGCAGCCCGCCTGGCCCTCACCGTGCTGGTCGATACGCTGAGATCGCTGGAGGAAAGGATCAACCAGCTCGATGCCGAGATTGCACGGCGTGCCCGAGAGGATGAAGACGTGCGGCGGTTGGCAACAATCCCCGGCGTTGGTCCGATAACGGCAACGGCTCTGGTTGCACTGGCGCCTTGCGCCGCAATCTTCCGAAAGGGGCGCGACTTCGCCGCTTGGCTGGGCCTGACGCCGCTGCAACGCTCAACCGGCGGTAAACAGAAGCTCGGTGCAACATCGAAGATGGGCGAGCGTACATTGCGGCGCCTGCTTATCATCGGAGCGAGCGCTGTCGTGCGTCATGCTCGTCGGCGAGGCATTCGGGAAGGATCGTGGCTTGGGCGCATGCTCGCCCGCAAGCCGCCAATGCTTGTGGTCGTCGCTCTTGCCAACAAGATGGCCCGCATCGTCTGGGCGCTCATGGCAAGAGGTGGGACCTACAGGGCTCCGGCCGTGGCAGCATAGCAGCTCGGTCTGAGGTCGTCGCAGGTGTAGGAAGGTCACACGGAGAGGTATGGCGCGACAGTCGATGAGAGACGGATCGGAAAAACCAGTTCAGCACAGAGCGCTTCGAGCGCGCGGTAGTGATATGGATCCGATCGGCGAACTCCCATACGGGCCGGCGGCAAATGGAAGGCCGCATCAGAGGCCGGACAGATGTCAGCACCCGACTACGCGCCGCTATACTGCCTTTCGAAGATTCTTCTTGCGCTCACGGGGGCGTCCACAGATGTGCTGAAGGTTCTGCAAAAAGTTTTGGAGAGAGAACGGCGCTTGCTCTGAGGGGCGAGCGGCCATGGCTGGCGGCCTGGAAAAGGCTTCCTGCGCTATCGCTGGCAAGGCTACGACGAAGCGGTGATCCTTTATGTGTTGGGCCTCGGCTCGCCAACCCATCCGTTGCCGCTCGAGAGCTATGCGGCCTGGCTATCCACCTACAAGTCCTGAATGTCCGCTCTCGTGTATCCCAGCCTAAGGCGCCTGTCCGCAATCGTGACCTACCCGTTTCAGACATTCGTGACCGGCGTTATAAAAGCGCCCATCACCGCCGCCCTCCGATAGCTCATGGGCGGCTTGAGGCGGCGATCGCGGGATAGTCGGTATAGCCAGCGGAGCCGCCGCCATAGAGCGTCGCCGAGTTGAACTCCGTCAGCGGCGTGCGCGTCTTCAGCCGTTCCACAAGGTCGGGATTGGCGATGAACGGGCGCCCGAAGGCGAAGAGGTCCGCCTTGCCCTCGGCGAGCCGCGACGCCGCGAGGTCGAGGTCATAGCCGTTATTGGCGATATAGGTATTGTTGAAGCGCCGGCGGAGCGATCCGAAGTCGAACGGCGCGACATCGCGCGATCCGCCCGTGGCGCCCTCGACGACATGGATATAGACGATGCCCAAAGCATCGAGTTGATCGACGATAAGTCGAACTGCGCCTGGGGCGCGCTGCTCGAGACGCCGTTGGCGGGCGAGACGGGCGAAATCCGGATGCCGGTATGGGCTTGGGCAGTTGGATGCCGACGAGCGAGGCTTCGTCGGTGATCGGGGCGGGCGTTTTGTATCCAACAGCCTTCATAACAGGCATCTCCTCATACTTGAGACGCAGATAAGCCGTATCTGCGCGGTCCGTCGGCGAGGCATTCTGCGTCAGGCGACGCGGGGCGTGAGCAGGACTTCCAGGCCGATGTTGCGGTACATCTCACGGCGCATGCGGTCGGCGACGCCATTGACGATCTCGGCCCCGTCTTGCGACGGATCGACGTGGACCCGGAACGGACGCTTGCCGAAGGGCGCGCCGACGACGCGAACGATCTCGCGGGCCACTTGTGCCGGATCGGCGTCGGCGGGTTCCAGGTCCGCTAGGCCCTTCAGCGCTTTGTCGGCGATCCCGGCGTAGGGGCCGGATTCATACTCTGCGACTCGGGCCGTATCGGACGGCGAACCGGAGTGTGCGAAGTGGTTGGTGCCCTTGGTGAAAGCGCCTGGCACCATGATCGTCGTCTCGATGCCCCACAGGGCCAGTTCAGTCGAATAGGACACCGCCAGGGCGTCCATGGCCGCCTTGGCGGCGAAGTAGGGCGCCAGGAAGGGCGGCGTGCCGCCGCGCGTCGAGGACGAGCCGACCCAGACCAGCAGACCCTTGCCCTGGCCGCGCATGTGCGGCAGCGCGGCGCGATTAACCCGCTGCGCGCCCAGCACGTTGACGTCGTACTGCTGGATGAACTGGTCCGGGGTGAAGGCCTCGGCAGGGCCGAATACCATATGCCCGGCATTGTGGAGGATGACGTCGAGCCGGCCTACGTCGTTCAGAACATGAGCGATACCGGTCTCCGCCGAGGTGTCGGACTGGACGTCCAACTCGATGGTGCGCAGGTCGAGGCCATGCTCCTTCGACCAGGCGGCTACTTCGGCGACGCGAGGCGCGTTGCGGCCTTCGGTCTCGCGCATGGAGGCATAGACCGAGTGGCCGGCTTCGGCCAGCGCGCGTGCGGTCATGAGGCCGAAGCCCGACGAGGCGCCGGTGACGAGAATGACTTGCTTGGACATGGTGATGGTCTTTCTTCTGGATTTGGATGAACTTATGGCTGTGTTTTGGTCTTTGGCGGTCGGCTGCGATCAAATGATCCCGCCATTGGCGCGCAATATCTGGCCGTTGATCCATGAGCCGTCTGGCCCCGCCAGGAAGGCGACGGCGTTGGCGATGTCTTCGGGCTGGCCGAGACGTTCAAGCGGCGCCAGCTTCGCGAGGCGGTCGATCAGCTCCTGCGGCTTGCCGTCGAGGAAGAGCTTCGTGGCGGTCGGTCCGGGGGCGATCGCGTTGACGGTGATGTTCCGGCCCCGCAATTCCCTCGCGAGAATGGGAGTCATGGCCTCGACCGCGGCCTTGGTGCCGGCATAGACGCCATAGGTAGGCTGCAGCAGCCCCACGACACTTGAGGAGAAGTTGACGATGCGACCACCGTCGCGCAGGCGCTTGGCCGCTTCGCGCAGCGTGTTGAACGTGCCCTTCAGGTTGATCGCGATCTGGCGATCGAACAGCGCATCATCACTCTCACCGATCGTCGCCAGATTCATGATGCCGGCATTGTTGATCAGCACGTCAACGCCGCCGAAAGCGGTCTCGGCGGAATCGAACATGCGGCGTACGGCTTGTGCGTCTGAAATATCGGCCTGCGCAGTAACCGCCCGCCCGCCGCCCGCCGCTTCGATCCTGGCGACCACCGCATCCGCCGAGGCGGCGTTGCCGGCGTAGTTCACCACCACGGTGAAGCCGTCCTTGCCGAGGCGTTCGGCGACGGCCGCGCCGATGCCGCCCGAGGCGCCGGTCACGATGGCAACCTTCTGTGTCTGATCGGTCATTGTCTGTCTCCTTCTTTGGGTGTCGTTGTGGCTCCTGATGACAGACAGATGCACCTTTCGCTTATGCAGATAATCATGCATTATCCGGCATCACTATCCGACAGGTCGTATTATGGATCGTTTCGACGCCATGCGCGTCTTCACTCGCATCGTCGAACGCAGGAGCTTTACCAAGGCTGCCGATGACCTCAGTCTGCCGCGTTCATCCGTGACAGATGCCGTGCAAGGGCTGGAGGCGCGGCTCGGTGTGCGGCTGTTGCAGCGGACCACCCGTCAGGTCAGCCCCACACTGGATGGCGAGGCCTATTACCAACGATGCGTCAGCCTTATCGCTGACCTGGAGGATGCCGAGGGCGCTTTCGTCGGCGCTAAGCCGTCAGGCCTCATCCGCGTGGACGTGCATGGCACCCAAGCGCGGCACTTCCTGTTGCCCGGTCTGCCGCGCTTTCGCGAAATGTACCCCGACATCCGCCTGCATTTCAGCGAGGCGCATCAGCCCGTGGACCTGATCCGGGAAGGGTTCGACTGCATCCTGAGAGCGGGCGAGCTGGCCGACAGCGCGCTAATCAGGCGGCGGCTGGCTATTCTGGAGCGGGGCACCTTTGCCAGTCCGGACTATCTTAATCGGCTGGGCATGCCGAACACACCCGACGACCTTAATGGCCATGAAATGATCGGGCTGCTTGCGCCCGACACGACCGAGGTCGTCCCTCTCGCTTTCCTCGTGAAAGGAAAAGTGAACCGCATCACGCTGCCTGCCATGATGACGGTGACCGGCCCGGAGACGAACGTTGCCGCCGCCCGTCTTGGCCTTGGGCTCATTCAGGTGCCGCGCTATCGTGTAGTCTCGGAGCTGGCGAGCGGCGCGCTTATCGAAGTCCTAGCCAACTTCCCACCGACGCCCTTGCCAGTTCACGCGCTCTATTCGCACAAGCACCAGCTGTCGCCGCGGCTGCGAGTGTTCATCGACTGGGTGGCGGAGCAATTCCGCGACAAGACTGCACCGAAAATATGATACCTTCCCCCAAGAAGGGCGCAGACGATGCTCCGATTGTTTGCATTATCGTCGATTCGTGAATGGTAACCTGCGCACCAGACGCAGCCTAGTCGTCACTGCCGCCAACTATCTGCCGGTGGGACGCCCGCGGGCTCGCGCATTGGCGGCCACTATCGCGCAGATTCATAGCTGCGTTAGAGGGCTATAGAGTAGACAAAGTTCTCATCTTCATCCCGCACGGCCCGCCACGAAGTGGCCTTATGTCAAGTTTTCCGCTGATAGCGCGCATTCGTGCTGCGGACACCGGGAGTCCGAATAGGGTCAGGGCTTAGCCTTCAATTACTCTGGCGGAAGACCCATTAAGGTCCGAATCCGGTCGTTTGAATTTTACAGCTGCGATCACGGCGGAAGTCCATCTCGGCTTCAAGAACCTCCTGCACGACACTCTGCAATGCCTGGCGAAAGCCGTCCTCATCCGACAACAGCAACGCTTTCAACTCGCCTCTGCTCAGTCTAAGGTCTCGATTGGTCGTGGCACTTCCCCTTCCACGGGAATCGGTGATCGCAACGTCACCACCGTGCCATGGCCGCTCGCCCTCAGAGCAAGCGCCGTTCTCTCTCCAAAACTTTTTGCAGAACCTTCAGCACACTATCTAGTCGATCCCCCTCAGCAGGTTGTAAAGTGAGCCCCCTTGACGTTTATATGCTGCCCAAGCCTCGGAGGGGCACTGCCGAATCCGCCCGGGACAGCCAGTCCGCGCGCTCAGCCTCGGCAAGCGAATTCCACCACTGCATACCGGCTATTTCGTCAGCAGTCGGTTCCGGTTCGGTTCGTCGGCCATTTTCTTATCCTTGCATAAGACTTGAGGGCCGCACCCCAGAGGAAGCGCGCGACAGCATGAACTCGCGCAGGGGTCGTGTCTGTGCCGCACGGCACCAAGCGCGATCTGCTGGCCCTGGTTAAGAAAATGGTCGCCCTGGAGCGTGCCGCAGGCGGAGCGGCGGCGGAAACGCAAAGAGGCGAAGAAGGACGTCTTTAGGCGCTCGCGCTGCGAGGGCGTGAACAAGGCCCAGGCACAAGCGATCGTCAAGAGCGTATTCAAGCAGATCTCGGACGCCGCCGGTTCGGGCGCGGAGACCAGCATTCCCGGATTCGGCAAATTTAAGGTGAAAGACACGCCGGCTCGCGAGGGACGCGATCCATCGACGGAGGGAGGCGGCCAAGTGTGGGTTGCCTACCAAGCTGAGCGTCCTAACGACCAATCCAGCGCAGAAATTTTATGAGCGAAGGATTTTCGGTCGAGGCGGAGACCGAAGGACGAGGCCGCATGGTAAAACTGTCGGTCCCATTATGGCGATCGTGCTTGCGCCGACATCGGCTCACCACCCAACCAAACCGTTTGACCGCGCTGGCAGCTGCTGAGTAGGCGACGTCCGCATCGCCTCCACCGCGGACGAAGCAGAAACTGGGACATTCCTCCATTGCTGATATTTCCGGCCACAGACGGAAGCCTGCGTTTCCGGTAGAGTTCGTCCCGTCGATATGGCCAGGGAGTGAAACAATGGTAGCGAGAACACTGGGCGCCGTGGTTGTCGCGGTGTGCGCAACCGGCAGCGCCGTGGGCGCTTCTGCGCCGGCGCTCAAGCCGATCGACCCGGTCGCGCTTCAGGCAATGGTGGAAGGCACGGCCAAGGAAACTCCTGCTGCCGGGCGCAATGGTTCTCCTCAATACTCCGCACGGCAATTTCGCCTTCGGGTATGGAACGACCGAACTCGGCGTCACGAACCCTCCGCGCGGCGATATCCATTTCCGGCCCGCATCGAACACCAAGACGATGACGGCCGCGGTGATCGTGCAATTGATCCAGGAAGGGAAGCTGAGTTTCGACGATCTGATCTCGAAATACGTTGATGGTGTTCCGAACGGCGAGCAGATCACCATTCGCCAGCTCATAAAGATGCGGAGCGGCCTTTACAATTTCACCAATGCACCGGAACTTGCGGAAAGCCTCGACAACAATCCGGACAAGGCGTGGACCTCGCAGGAGGTCCTCGCCATGGCTTTCAAACGGCCGCCGCACTTCGCGCCAGGTGCTGAATTCGAATACAACAATACCAACTACTATCTGCTCGGCCTCGTTACCGAGAAGATCGACGGCAAGCCGGTGGCGACCATCTTTCAGGAGCGCTTATTCGGGCCCCTAGGGATGAAAAACACGTTGCTGCCCGTCAGCACGTCCAACACCATCCCCGAGCCTTATGCGCATGGCTACATTTATGGCGGCGCGTCTTACGCCCTGGTCGATGCGCCGTATCCGGACGATCTTCAGGCGGCGGCCAGGGCGGGAACGCTCAAGCCCGATGACGAGACGTGGCAGAACCCGTCCGCTTACTTTGCGGCAGGCGGCGTCATCTCCACGGCGGATGATCTCGCGACCTGGATGCGCGCGCTGGTCGGTGGCCAGATCTTCAACGCCGACTACAAGCGCCAATGGCTGGATAGTCCCGAAGCGGAGGATCCCAGCAAGCCTGAAGGCCAGAAATATGGCTACGGCATCTCGCTGATTGCCTTCGGGCCGAACAAGATCTATTTCCACGGCGGCGAGATGCCCGGCTACAATTCCTTCATGGGCCATGACCCGGACAACGACGTCACGCTGATCGTCTGGACCAGCCTGACGCTCTCGCTTGATGGCAAGCCGACCGCCCACGCTCTGATGCTGAAAATATTGGACCAGATCTATGCGGTCTCACCGTTAACGCCAGCGAAGCGATGACACCGGGGCGGGCCAGGCCAGGCCGCCAGGGCTACAGGCTTGTCTTCCGGTGCGCATGGCGTCGACGACATCGCGGATCGGGTCGAGGACGAGCTGCGGCTGGTCCTTGTGGATGTCGTGGCCGCTGTCGGTGTTGATACGACGTCTTTCGCGCTAGGCACGGCCGCCGCGAGCTCCGCCTGCGCCACCTTCTGGCCCGATCGGTGCGTAGCCGACGTCCGGAGGAATGTCGGCAGCCATCCGGCCTTCGGCGATGAATCCGCCACGAGCGGTCCCCAGGGATGGTCGGCGCTCAGAAAAGAGCGCCGACAGCGATTTGCTGTGCGAGATGATCGGCTTTGCGGCCCAGCGGCTGATGGAACTGGAGCTGGGTGGCCTGACCGGCGCAGCGCATGGCCAGAAGAGCGCCGACCGGCTACCATTTTGAATGGCCGCTTATTGCGGCGCAATGCCGATGCGATCTTCCAAGGAGTTTGAGGGGAAGGCAACATCATGGCCCGCCCAGTCCGGATACAAACAGTTCTGCCCATTATCGATGACCGCGGAGGTGCTGTGCACCCGCTGGACCATGGTTCTGCTTCGCGAATTAGTGGCGGGCTCGACCCGTTTCAACGTTCTGCGCCGCGGCGTCCCCAAAATGTCGCCGACCGTTCTGTCGCAACGCCTCAAGCTCTGGTTTCGTTGACGATCATGTCGCGCCATGTTGCAAGCTGCTACCGTTGATTTCCATGGGTTTCCTGCGAGTATCGGCAGGTCCACGCGACATGAAACGCGACATGGCACATGGCTGAATCGCTAGCTTTGTTAGGGAGAAGGCATATGGGTCTGGTTTTTACTGGCGAAGAGGGAACCACTGAGCGGTTCGAGTTGGTGCTTGAAGCCTTTGACGGAACAGAGCGCGTCCTCGTCGTGACATCGACCGAAGCGATCGAAGACTTCGGCCTGGATGCTGTCCGTGAAATGGCATCTGAAAAGTACGATGCAGGGCAGTTGGACGAAGCCGGCCGCGTTAGCGTTCTGACTAGCGACCTGCAAGGTAAATAGCCCGCCACCGTGAGGCAGCGAGCTTGTTTTCCGGTTCCGTCGTGGCACCGGTTTTTCAGTGCCGCCCAGAGGACGGTCCAAGGCGGGAGACAATGGGGTCTTCGTTGGTCTGCTGCGCGACGGCAGCGGTGCCGGCCACCGCCATCGCGCATCCGGCCATGAGCAAGCCTACCTGCCTTTCAGCATCACCTACCTCGTCGTTTGTCTTAGTCCCTTAACGAATGTGAATGCATACGCCACAAACCTCAGCATAGTGGCCTGGAAGAGCAGATGTGGAGGCCCGAGGTGCGACAGCTTGAAGATCTAGTGGAACACTATGTCGGCATACGCAGCCGGCGTGATAGAGTCATGTCGACAGGGCTCGCCTTGAGAGCGCTAAGGCAGGTCGTTGGGATGGCTTCAATCTCGGACCGGGAGCTTGCGAACATGGTCGCCGACCGTGCGGTCAAGCATGGTCTCGCCGTGGACTTTGATCATATCCGGCAAGACTGATTTTCTGGCCTTCATGGACCGCTACTAGGGCCATTGCGGGTCGTGCTTTGACCCGCAATCGGTCTCGCCACTAGTTATCCTGGTGCGTGCGCGGAACGAATGGAACCGATCAGGCTTCGTAGAACCTCCAGCTGTCCAGTGCCTGTTTTAGTTGGCGGCCTGAAGATCAAGCGGCCTGGCCGAAATTCGAACCCATTCACCCCTTTAAGATTCTCCCAGACCGACCCGGAGGGTTTGTGCGAAAGGTGATCGCAATCGCTTCGGGTCCTACGTCGACTTGGCTCAAGCCCAACTGCGCTGCATCCATTCGCAGTCGGGTTACCTCCAGCAGTCCGGAAGAGGCACGCTCGAGCAATCTTTGGTAGAGTCCTACGCCGATCCGCTTTATGTGGCCGGCCTGTTCCTCGCCGAAAAGATCGCCTGCGCCGCGCAGGTCGAGGTCCCTTTGGCTGATGGTCAGGCCAGAGCCAAGCCGGTCGAGCGCCACAAGAGCCGAAAGTCGGCTCCTCGTGGCTTCAGCTAATTCCTTACCGGGCTCGGTCAACAGAAACGCAAAGCCCTGCAGTCTGCCTCTGCCTACGCGCCCTCGAAGCTCGTGGAAGCTGTGCAAGTCCGAAACGGTCCGCCCGCCAAACCAGAATGGTGTTCGCCTGCGGTATATCAAGGCCGCTTTCGATGATGTCGGTGGCCAGCAAAATGTCACCTTCGCCAGCGGCGAAGCGAACCACGATCTCGTCCAACTCACGCGCTTTCATTTCGCCATGCGAGCACGCCTGCCCGTGCGCGACTGAGCCGGCTTTTAACCGTTCCAACCGTCGAGTTCATTCCCGCATTGCGCGCTTTCGCCCGCGTTTTTTGCCAGGTCCGGGAAGATGCCGACGATCTGGTGATCAATTTGCAAGCCGGAGGGTCATTCCCAGGAAGCTATGTGCCGGAAGCCAGCGATACGCCTCAGCCTGTATTCGCGGTTGTTCCGTATGAGCACGCATTCGGATCTGAATGCATTTGCCGACGAATTGGAGGATCGCTTCGGAGGCATTCCGAGCGAAGTGGCGACGCCTGCAGGAAACGTTAGCGAAAGGCCTGGCCAACATCGATAAGTTCGAGCCCGGAACGCGAATGAAGTCATGGCTCTTCACGATTATGCGCAACACCTACTATACGCGCGTCAGGGCTGCCACGAGGGAAGCACCAGGTATCGTTGACTGCGCCTCGCTTGCACCCGTTTCGCAGCCTGCAGAGGAATGGTCGATGCAAAGCAAGGAGGTCCACCGGGCCATTCAAAGCTTGCCAAAATCTCAGAGCGAAGTGCTGATGCTGGTGGGGGTGCTTGGTGTAAGCTACGAAGAGACTGCAGTGATGTGCGGTTGCGCCCGATGGAAAGTTCACCAGTGGCCCCCCGAGCCAAGGTATCGCCCCTGTGTGACAATATCGGCCTCCCTCAGAGTGTTGGTGGGGCTCTGTCGAACAACTCAAGAAACAGGCTTCGCGGAGAGATTGCGACTGGGCCTGATTCAGCGGGCACCTACAGGCACCTCCCGCCACCTTGCCCCGGGGCATGGGCTCAAGCATTCACATTCGTTAAGCCGGAGTTTGTCTGTCTTGCAGGCCGGCCACATTGTAGCAGTCGTACCCATTTGGCGCCGACACGAGGCGCCTGTAGTGGACCGGCGGCAAGAACGACGTACCGAACGAGCAAATCGCCCGCCTCAATTGCCATGCTGGGAGCAGCAAAAGGGCTATTCCAAACTCATCCCGAAGCGCTGAGTTCAAGCTTTTCAATTTTGAGAATCAAGCTGAGCCTCAGGATCTTTCGCCCGCTCTCGTCACGAATATCCACCAACAGCTGTTGCTGCTCCGAGCCTCCCAGTGTTTCCCGTGCCAAGTCTACCAGACCCTCGACAGCTGCCTGGCGGGCTGCCGCGATCCCTTCGCATTCGAGGCCCATGTCGTCTTCAACAAGATGCTCAGCATCGCCGCTGTCAAAAAAATATCGTCCCATTCGACCGGCATCCTCATCGAAAGCTAAGCAAGGTCCCTTTGGTGCAGGTACGTCGGATCGAAGTCTCCTGCTCGGACCAGGCGGGGCCAGTCGAGAGCACGCAGCCTTGTACCTGAGGTAGCAATCAGACCGTCGCCGCGGAGTTCCTGGAGGGTGCGGTTCACGTGAACTGTCGATAAGCCGAGAGCATCGCCAAGCGCGGCCTGCGTGATCGGGAGATCCGCTACGTGGTCCTCGATGCGTCCGACAGACCGCAAACGCACGATAAGCTCGCATAGGATGTGGGCTGTGCGGGCATAGGCCTCGCGTCGCCCGACATTGGTGACCCATTCCCGGTAGATGGAGGCGTCGATGAGGGTCGATCGCCAGAACGCCGTGGCGATACGCGGATGCTGTTCGCAAATTGGGCGAAGGACGCTATGACGGATGAAGCCTAATCTGCTTGGCGTCAGGCTCGAGAAGCTGCAGTCCATGACCGAAAGGTGCAAGCCATGCAGATCCGGAATATCGCCTGCGACAAAGAAGCTGGTGATCTGCCGTCTTCCCTGACCAGTATACTTGGACGAACAGACCAGGCCGTCCAAAACCACAACCGAGTTTGCAGGGCTATCGCCTTCCGAGACGATATCCTGATTGGCTGCGACGTCCTTTTCCTGAGTCGGCATGCCCCGCAGGATCGCGGCGTCATCGTCGCTGATATCAGCGATTGATCGAATTTTGCGGATGAGCACGTCTGATGACAAAACGGAAGACAAGACTTGTGGACCTACTTTGGTTGCTATCGCAAGTTTGCACATGGATGCTCAGTGCTGTCCGGCGACACCGGCCGCTCGAGACAACAATTCGCGATCACATTCCCCCATTTCCAATCCAAACCTTCCGAAGCTGGAGCAGCACGTCTGCCGGACCACGACCGGCTTGCAACCAAACCGCCGCGTCCCAATACCTGCTGCAGCTTTAGAAACTCAGAGCGCATGGCGTGCGAACGCCCCCGGTGTGTCATCGTTGCTGTACGAATTTAACTATCGCCTCCTGCCGAGCAAAACGGGCCCCTTTGCAGCTACTGGGCGCTGGGCCCTAGCAGCGATCAGCCTCACCGAACGGCTTCGTGAGCAGTTTGTAGAGGAGGTTCTTGTCCTCTTATCCAGCGCCTTGCGGTCTTCTGGAACCATCAAAACTGACAATCGTTACGCTGTTCAGCAAGGTACATGAGGGGCAACGTGAACGAAGATGACGCCTCACCGTTAGCGACCGGCGTAGAAGGCCTCGACTATGTCTTGCGCGGGGGTTATGCCAAATTTCGGTCACACCTCGTGGAGGGAAGGCCCGGTTCGGGCAAGACCACGCTCGGTCTTCAGTTCCTTATCAAGGGGGCCTCGCAAGGCGAAAAATGCCTCTATATTACGCTATCCGAAAGCAAGCGCGAACTCCTATCCGTGGCAAGCAGGCACGGCTGGACTCTGGCTGGGATAGAAATTCTGGAACTCGTTCCTCCAGAACTCAGCCTTGATCCTTCCCAGTTGCAGACGCTCGTGCATTCTTCTGACCTGGAACTCGGGGAGACGGTGCAGGCGGCCTTGGCTGAGATCGACCGTATTAAGCCACAGCGCGTCGTGTTCGATTCCCTTTCCGAAATCCGGCTGCTCTCGCAGGGCTCGCTACGCTACCGCAGGCAGGTCCTGGCGCTGAAAAGCTTCTTTCTGCTCAACCATGCGACGGTGTTGTTACTCGACGACCTCACGGCCGAGCAGGATGACCTCAACCTGCATTCGATCAGCCATGGGGTCATCCGCATGGAGCAACTGACCCCGACCTATGGTGGCGAGCGGCGGCGACTGCGGGTGATAAAGATGCGTGGGGTGCAAATACGTGGCGGTTACCACGACTTTGTCATCCGGCCGGGCGGGGTCACGGTCTTTCCGCGACTGGTCGCCGCCGAGCACCCTGAAGCCGAACACGGCTCGCCGGCCTTAAGCGGAAATGCCGTGGACACTCTGCTCGGCGGTGGCCTCGATCGGGGCACAAGCACGCTGTTGATCGGCCCTTCGGGTGTGGGGAAGTCCACCATAGCCTGCTCCTACTGTCATGCAGCGCTTCAGCGCGGTGAGCGCGTCTTGGTTCTGCTGTTCGATGAAACTGATCGCATTTTCCTGGGACGTGCAGCCGGCGTCGGTATGGATCTCAAGGCCTTCCTGCAAGACGGAATGCTCCTGCTCGAACAGATCGACCCGGCCGATCTTTCACCCGGCGAATTGTCATCAAAGATCCAGATCGCAGTCGAGCGGTTTGATGCCCGGATCGTAGTGATCGACAGCCTCACAGGGTATCTGAATTCGATCTCCGAAGAGCAGCACCTTGTGCTGCAGATGCATGAAATCCTCACCTACCTCAACCAGAAGGGCGTCGTCACGATCCTGCTGCTCGCCAATCACGGGCTGATCGGCCAGACGGCGGCGCCAATCGACATGACCTATCTGTCTGATGCAGTGATGTTGCTGAGGTTTTTCGAAAGTGGCGGTCGCATCCGACGAGCGATTTCAGTGGTGAAGAGGCGAGTTGGCCCTCATGAGGACACTATTCGTGAATTCATGGTCAGCAGCCAGGGCATAGCTGTCGGCGAGCCGCTCGACCAATTCAGGGGAATACTTACAGGCGTGCCCTTTTTTGAGGGCAAACAAAGCGATCTGCTCGCTAACAAGAAGCCATGACGCCGAAAGAACCTGTCGTACTCGTGCTCGCCCCGGTTGGTCGAGACGCTCAGCTAGCCGCCTCGATTCTGGCAAAACACGGGATCGGCACACGCATCTGTGCAAATCTGGATGAGGTTTTGCGGCTTCTCGACAGCGCACACTGCCTCGTCGTCGCCGAAGAAGCGCTCATCAATTCCGACCGGAGCCAATTCGCCGCCTGGCTGCAGAACCAACCTGCGTGGTCTGATTTTCCAGTAGTTCTTCTGGCAAGGCGGGGAACGGAATTCGACAAGCGTCTTGCGTTTCTGGATCGGTATCTCATCGTTCTCGAAAGGCCTTTCCTGGCCTCAAGCCTGGCCAATTCGGTGCGGTCGGCGTTGCGTGCCCGTGCACGCCAGCTCGAGGTCAAGTCCCACCTTGAACAGAAACAGGAGGTCGCAGATCGTCAAAAGCTCTTGATCCGCGAGCTTCATCACCGGGTCAAAAACACCCTGGCCAACGTGAGAGCGATGATGGGAGCGACGGCCCGGTCCAGCGATAGCGTCGACAGCTTCGTGCGTGATTTCTCCGCAAGAATCGTGTCGCTTGCCGACACGCACTCAATGCTTACAGACGACTATTGGCAGACGGCCTCTTTACAGAAGTTGCTTGAGGCGGAACTGAGGCACTACGAGATCCATGGCGAGCCGCGAATATCACTGCACGGTCCGAATGTGGCCCTCGTCGCGGACATTGCGATACCTGTCGGCATGGCGTTTCATGAACTTGCCTCCAACTCGGCAAAATTCGGCGCCCTCTCGCGCCCGCAAGGTCGCCTTGAAGTGCAATGGTGGATACCAGATTCCGCAGGTGAGCAGATCCTGCATCTTCATTGGCAGGAGCGGGACGGCCCCATTGTGCAGCCGCCGACTCGACGAGGCTTTGGAACGACATTGCTCGAAAGGGTGGTTACAGTGCAGTGCAATGCAAAGATCGAACTGCATTACGATCCAGACGGCCTGCGTTTCACTTTGGCGTTGCCTTTACGCGATACGAGACTCGTGCCAGCGTACTCCTGAGTGACCTGCCGGACGCGACGAACTAGCCTGTGGCCGCAGCCGAATCCAGCAATTAAAGCGCTGGCTCCGCGACTTTCTTCAGCGATTCGACGGTACGCCACGATGCAGGTTGCGAGTTGGGGTCGCTATCCGGGCTCCTCAGGCCGCCCGGCGCCTGGCGGCACCATGTGACCCACGCTGTCGGAGATACGTGGGCTGATCGGGGCGCCGTGACGTTGGGACAAACCCCGCTGCTAAGCCGACCTTTTGAGCTCCGCGACCTGAACGCCCAGCCGGAACGCCTGACCGTCTGCAAACGAGCGCGCGTAGCTCTCAGCTGTGAAAGGAACCGTGGTAGTCGTACCACTGACCGTCACGCGAACCGACCACTCTTTCGCCCTCACGATTTCAACGGCATGTTGCTCATGCGCAGCCATGCATTCCTCCCAGAATGGTACGTTGAGGAAGGGGAGGATAGCGTCGCAAATGTCGTTTGCATGCAAATAATGCGACACCCCAAGGTCGAAATGTCAAAACACCGCACAGCCGCGGCACCCGCAGCGCTTGCGGAACCGGGCCATCCCGATCACGTTGTGTCGGGCAACCTAGGTTACTCATGCAACAACTTCTCCAAGAATTCGGCCATCCGACATACGTCCAGTTTCCCGTCATTGCGGAGGCTTCTACTGGCGTCGATCCTCGGTGCTGCGATCGGTTTCGAACGCGAATGGCGAATCGGCCTGCAGGGCTTCGGACGCATATTGTGGTCTGCGTGGCAGCGGCTACGTTCGGCATTCTGACGATGGGAAATCGTTCACGCGCCGATATTTCTGCAGCATTCCGTAAAGGTCGATCCGATTGGCGTCGTCGAAGCGGTCACTGGCGTCGCGTTCCTGCTGCCGGATCGATCTTGTTTTCGAGAGGCGAGATCCACGGGCTGACGACCGGTGCGGGCCTGTGGCTGTCTGGCGCAATTGGCGTGGCGTGCGGGCTTGGTCTGTGGCAGGTGGCCGCGCTCGGCACGCTTTTGGTGCTTGTCGCTGCAGGCCTTCTTTATAATTTTCATCCAAGTCTGGCATTGGCGAAAATACCGTACCAGGGAAGCCAATGTCGGGAGAAGAAGTTCCAAGCGGCGCAAAAGCTGAGGACAGAGGCGAATACATAGGTTAGCCGCGCCGCCCAAGCTCAGACATCAAGTGCAGTGCCGTGCCAGATGCGTTGACCGATTGCGGGGCGCCTTGTGGCTGGATACTGGGCAGCACGCCACGTACTTCGTTCGCATGGCTCGTTCCCATTTGCTTGAGCGCACGAGTTCGCTCGAAGGCGAGCACCCTAAGGCTCGCTAGTCACGCCTAGCGGCGCTCCAAGATCCCCGCTCCAAGCTGCTGGCCCCACCGGGAGAAACTGGCGTAGATTCTTGGGGAGTTTCGACCAAATCTCAATTGGCGGGCAGAGGTCATAAGTCACGAATTATCGCACCCGTCCCAAGATACCCGACCCGAAACTTGTGCTTTTTCCCGCGGGGAACAAATCGCGCGCGGTGCGGTTCGGCGTAAATCCAGCCAGGAGGGAAAAATGCGCAGAGTGTGGAATGCGGGCGTTCCGTGCGCGCTTGTCGTTATTGCCGCCAGCCTCAGCGCCTTATCGGATCCGCTGCCGCCCGATCTCACTTACCGGCCGCTGCCGGCCCGTCCGTTCTCGGCAGTCAAGGCCGACGACGAGGCACAGAAGCCACGCGTGATGGCGCGCCAGAAGGCCTTGCTGGACGCGCGATACGACCTTTCGGACCGTCCCATGCCGGGCGTGAAAATGTCCGGCGGCACCAAGCCGGTCCAGGAGGGCGTCCGCGTGAAGCTGGCAAAGGACCAAACCTGGCAGGGCCTGGCGGAGATGAGCCCTGGCGAGATCCGCGACCGCGATCTGCTGCCTGACGGGTTCCTGCCGCTGCCGCATGTCAAACAGGCGGCCGGAGGCCAGGTCTTTCCGGAAGAGGAGATCCGCGAGGTCGGCCGGCAGGAAGGACGCGACCTGAGGCGCTTCGACGTCGACTTCGATTTTCCCGATTACCTCACCCCGGAATTCCCGTCACCGATATTCCTGACCACTCATCCGGAGCTCGGCGACGTGTCACGCGGCGAGCTGCTGACCATCCGCAACTACTACGAAATCATGAACGGCATCATCACGCCGGTGCAGATGGAGGGTCTGCGGCTTCTATTGACGCCGTTCCCGCAGGAGGAATTCAACCAAACCGAGGACCGCAAGGTGGCTGGGCAAAGCATGGGAGTGGCCTGCCTCGACTGCCACGCCAATTTCAACACCAATGCCGCCTTTCATCTAACGCCCGATATCAGGCCGCAGGCAGCGCGCTTCCGCCTCGATTCGACCAGCCTGCGCGGCCTGTTCAACCAGCAAATTCATGGATCGAAACGGTCGTTGCGTTCGGTCGAGGATTTCACCGAATTCGAGCAGCGCACCGCCTATTTCAATGGCGACCATGTCAGCGCCACCAGGAAGGGCGTCAACCTGCCAGACCGCACCAATCAGGTGGCGATGATGGCGCAGATGCAGAACATCATCGACTTTCCGCCGGCGCCGAAGCTCGATGCGTTCGGAAAGCTCGATCCCGCCGTGGCCAGCGAAAAGGAACTGGCGGGCGAGCGGGTGTTCATGGGCAAGGGCCGCTGCTCGGCATGCCATGACCCACAAACATCGTTCATGGACAACAACATGCACGATTTGAAACTGGAGCGCTTCTACAAACCCGGGCGGACCGTCAATGACATGGTGGAACTGCCCGACGGGCCAATCAAGACGTTTACGTTGCGCGGCATCAAGGACACGCCACCCTATCTGCATGACGGCCGTCTGATGACGCTGGCCGATACGGTGGAGTTCTTCAACCTGGTGCTCGGCGTCAAGCTCACCCAGGACGAGAAGGATGATCTCGTCGCCTATATGCTCGCACTTTGACAGGCGGCGGGCCGGCCGGTCGGCACATCTTCGGTGGAGGTTTTCATGCGTGTTCTTGCAACGACCTTGGGCCTGACGGCACTCTGCGCATCGCCTCTCTTTGCGCAGATCGGAAATCCGGCCGGCAATGCCCCGGACACATTGATGGACTCGCCGGGTCAGCCCATCCCGCATCAGACGAACTATCAGGACCGGCTGTTCGCGCAGCTCTTCCTGGCCGGCGGCACGGCAGAAGTCGATGTCGGTAATCTTGCGAAAAAATCCAGCCATTCCGCCATCAAGGAATTTGCCAGCCGCATGGTCGACGACCACTCAGCGGCAAACGTGAAACTGAAATCGCTTGCCGAAGCCGACAAGATCCCACTGCCGCAGGGGCTCGACGACGAGCACAAGCAGCTGCGCGCCAAGCTGGAAAAGCTCGAAGGGGCTGCGTTCGACCTTGCCTATATCAGCGGCCAGATCACCGATCACCAGAAGACTGTGCAACTACTCGAGTGGGAGATCGGTTCGGGCCAGGATGCCGACCTCCAGCATTTCGCCTCAGATACTTTGCCGACTGTGCTCGAGCATCTGCGGATGGCGCGCGACATCAAAGCAAAACTCGCAAGCCAGGCGCTCGCCGACGCCGCTTCGGGGCCGCAAAGAAAGTGAATGGGTTAGCCCGCGCCACGTAAGACGGCGGATCCAGTGCTTAAATTGCCCAGGGCCGGCCATGCAGTCGCCTTGATGATGGAAACCTCCGCAGTCGCTCGCAGCTCACCCCCACGATTCCGGCTCAATGTCCCCGAAGATTCCCTTCAGGTCACTCGGCTGGAACCTGCGCTTACTTTCGCAGAACCAAGCATTGAATATCAGAAGCTGCCCAGCCCCGGGCATTGCTGAGCTTCCATTCGGTGCCGAGCCTACGACTTCCACCAACACGTGCTGCTACAGCCCCAGAGAGACCAACAGGTACGGGACAACAAAGCGGAGATCGCAGGAACAGCAACTTGATGCCGCCGACTGGAAGCTTGCGACCAACGAGGCCATAGCTGCCCATGGTGGGGCCAGAGAAGTAGTCAAGGCGCTTCTCGTCGCCAGCGCTGCCCTGGAGCGTGGGCTGGCCCTAGCGGCCGCTACTTGGAGTCATGAGTTTAGCAGGGGATGGCACCTCCGAAGATGGTCGCAGCGACACCGAACAGGTTGGCGGCAGAGGAAGGCAGTCAGCATGCGAGAGAGCTCCTACCGCAGCAGAAGGTTCCCAATTGATTGTGGTCACCGCCTTCGACCGCGACAGACCGGGCACCTTCAGCCTGTCTTCGGTCCAGCAGAGCAGCAGTCGGAAGATCTGGCAGTAAGGACCGCGAACGCTCTTGCGAGCAAACATGCCGCGGCTATTGCGTCGTCCCGTGATGCTGACGCGGCGCAGAGCGAATACGGCGAGCCGACGACGACGCCCTTTGTTCGAGGTGACGTGCCCGACTGGAGTGACGGGCTGCGCGTCCGACGAGGCACCGCTCAGCCAGTGCCGCAGATCACCGCTTAGCAGTGTCGCTTTCCGTTTCGGCCCTCGCGAGGAACTCCTCGGTTGTCGACGGAAGATGGTCTTTTAACCATTCCGCCATCGCGACCTCCTCTCGGAGGTTGTCTTCGCAAGCCCGCACGACCTCGGTTTCGCCCAGCGATTCGGCGGCGGCAATGAGGATAGTGTAGGAGGCGATTTCCATGTGTTCGAACGTATAGCTCGCGAGGGAACCCTTCATCACCTCGTCGGCGGCAAAAAAGCCGCTCAACGACTGCGCCATGGCAGTCACCTTTCCGCCAGCATCTTTCATTGTGGACGAACCCTCATCCATCCGGTCGAGACAGGCTTTCAGCCGAGCAGCCTGCTGTCTCGTTTCATCAAGGTGCAGGCGCATTCGGTCGCTGAGTTCGGGGTAGTTCTCAATGCGGCTTAGCTGCCCGTTCAACATTGTTTCGGCCTGCTCCTCCATGGCATGAGCGTCCCGAAGCCATTGCACCAGCCATTCTCGCGACTCTGACATTTTCAATCTCCTTTTTGACAAAAGAGAACTGCCGAACTGTGAGATTGTTCCTAGAGAAGCGGGCCTCGGTCTCTTCCGTCCGAGGCCGCAAATCATGGGACTTAGATTAACAGAATCCAACGCCAAGCGCCGGGCGTTATCGGCATCATTGCCTCACTAACCGAGAAAGCGGGTTCTGCGGAGGCTCTCGTCTACTGCCAACCTTCGTTCTCCATGACAAACAGTGTTGAATTGCGACGAACTAAAGGCTCCCTAACGCAACGTACCCGGATTACGCGACTTACGGTCCGCACGCTAATAGCCGAACTGATCGAGGACGCCGCCTCAGCAACTACCTTGGATCGACGGCGTGGGGCAACGGCAGCATGAGAGCACTCCCTACGGAAGTAACTCTAAGCCGATCAGGGCGATGAGTCTGGCCGCGTACGTTTTTAACCAAACATCATGGGCAGTTCACAGCTAGCACGTGCTCACTCTTTGTCGGCCTGACCAATTTCGTCAAGCAAAGACTTATGCTCGTCCGGCAGCCCCTCTTCTACCGGAAGGTTTAGCGCCTTGCGGAGGTAGTCACGGATGGCTTCTGACGTGATCCACCGTCGTATAAGGTCGGCGATAACCTTCTGCTTCCTTTTGTCGACCTCAACCATGGCCGAACCTGCATGCTGCATACGACCGAACCATCTAGGGGCCGGACTTGTTCCTCGGGAATGTTTGAGAGAAATTTCTGAGCGGGTGATCGGACAAGTGGCTCGCGTGCCCCCCCGCGCTATGCGGTTCAGTTCGAAATTCCGTCCTGGCACGTGCGGCGAGAAAACCGGGGCGGCTTCTATGTGCGTCACCTATCCATCGCGAACGGCTCATGCTCTGGAAGGTGATGATGCAGCACTTCGACAAGGTTTCGCTTATCGAATGTCTGCCCGCAAATTGGACAGAACTCCAAATGCCCCGGTTCGTCGTTGTCCGGCGACCCGTTGATTTTGCCCCTCATAGTTGGCGGATTGTGCTTATCCCGTCTCAAGTCGTCACCCGTCATAACCTGTTGGGATAGCCCGACGGCATTTGGGAGACGACGATTTGGCCGCTGCACCTACCGGCTGAGAGCGTTCGCCCCGGCTGGGCTGGACTATACGCCCGTTCATGCATCATTGCTAATTTAATAAAATGATCATGGGTACGTTCTCCTAGTCGCCAGTGCGATCGGGCCTAGACTCGATTCCGTGCATAAACCACTGAGTAGCAGGGGCCGCCTCGAATTCATTCCGCCGATCGAGCCCAAGCTGGTCCCGAAGCACCCGAGGGCGAACACTGGATTCACGAGATCAAGCTCGACGGCTACCGCACCCAGATCGTCGTCAACAGCCCCGACGACATCCGTGTCTTCACCAAACCCGCCGGCGACTGGACGAGCAAATACACCGGCCTCGTCGAAGCCGCGAGGGAGCTCGAGGTCAAGAAGGTCGAGGGCGAGGCGGTCGTCACCAATGAGGCAGGGCTGCACGACTTCGCCGCGCTGCAGAAGGCGGTTCAGCGACCCCTACGCCATGATCCTCGGCGCCTTCGACATCATGCAATGTCGACGGCCACGATCTACGCGCCATCGGCTGCAAGGCGCGCCGCGAAATCCTGTTCGGCATCATCCAGCCGAATAGCAGGATCCAGTTCAGCGAGGCGGTACCCGGCAATCCGAAGGCCATCTTTTATCTCGCCGACCAGGCGGGGCTGGACTAGGCGGTCTAGGATACATCCTCGAGCAGGGTCGACTTATCCAAGCCTTGTGTCGGCTCAGGCGGCCATTCACAATTCGGCGTCATCTCGTTGACTGCCTCGGGTAGATCGCGCGCAATCCTTCTGATTAGCTCCTCGCGCGAAAGACCCGTTTGCATCGAAATGGACGTGAGTGTACCTTCGTCCATCGCCGCTTCGACGTCCCTTGGCTCGATCGGTTGGTTTGGCCCGCTGCCAACCCACGAGTC
>NZ_JAMYRK010000082.1:0-21754 GCF_040321335.1 Mesorhizobium sp. M0437 | reverse complement strand
CGGCGTGTGCTCCTGGCATATGTGCGCGCCACCAGTCCGTTTGTCAGCTTCTGGAAACGGCCCATCGAGGACAATGCCGCCGACGATGCCGGGCTGGAAAAGGCCATCGGCCTGATGCTCCGCCACGGGGCGATTGCCGACACCATAGGGCGCGCCCGCCATTTCGGCGAGATAGCCCGCGACGCGCTGGCGCCGCTCGAGGCGACGCCGCAGAAGTCTGCACTGATCGACGTCATCGATTTCTGCATCAGCCGGGTGAATTGACAGGCGTCGCGGCGCGAGGCCGGGACGCCGCCTGTTCTCATCGAGCCTTTGCCGGAAGCACTATTGCTGCCAGCAAACTGACGACGATGCCCGCCGCCGCGAGCCGGAAGGCAACCTGGATGCCGTCGGCGACGGCAATTTTCAACGCATCGCCGGACAATTCGCCGATTTGGCTGTTCGCAATCGCAATCAGCACGGCCATGCCGATGGCGTTGCCGACATTGAGCGTCGTCGAAGCCATCCCCGAGGCGACGCCTTGCTGGTCATGGGCAACGCCGGAAGCGGCGGCAATCCACATTGCGGTCCAGACGATGCCTTGTCCGACGCCGGAGACGATCAGGCCGGGTACGAGGGGCAGATAGCTGCTATCGGCAGTCGCGCCTGATACCATCAATGCTGTGCCGACCGCGCCGACGATCATGCCGCCGACCAGGGTTCGGCGCGTCGAAAAGCGCGTTGCCAGACGCTCGCCGAGTTGCGTGCCGGTGGCGATGGCGACCGACGGCACGAGAAAGGCGAGGCCCGTCTGCAAGGCAGTGAAGCCGTGCACGTTCTGCAGCAGCACGGTGAGGAAGTAGGGCAGCGCGCCGAAAGTGGCCATGTAGAGGAAGGTTATCGTCATGCCGGCGACGAGGCTGCGGTTGTGGAACAGGCGCAGCGGAATCAGCGGGTCGGCGCTGTTGGCCTCGATCACGGTGAAGGCGATCAGGAAGAATGCCGCCAGTGCTGCGCTGACGATGATTGCGCCAGAGCCCCAGCCATATTCGGGCCCCTGAACCAGGGTGAAGACAAGCAGCGTCGCGCCTGCGGTGACGGTCAGCGCGCCCGGCAGATCGAAGCTGCGCTGCTCGTGCCGCTTGCGATCGCGCGGGATGATGGCGAAAGCCGCGATGATGGCGATCCCGGCCAACAGCACGTTGACGTAGAAGACCGACGGCCAGCCGAAGGCGCTGGTCAGAAACCCGCCGGCAAGCGAACCGAGCGTCAGGCCGCTGGCGCCCGCGCCGCCCCAGACGGCGAGCGCCCGGTTGCGTTCCGGTCCCTCGGCGAACAGGCGGTTGATCAGCGACAACGTCGCAGGAAACAGGAACGCGGCGCCGATGCCTTGCACGGCGCGGGCCGCGATGATGATTTCCGGCGACCAGGCGAGGCCGCCGACCAGAGATGAGAGCGCGTAGAGCCAGAGCGCGAAGATGAAGACGCGGCGCTGGCCGATCAGGTCGGCGGCCCGGCCGCCGAACAGCAGGAAGCCGCCGGTGAAGACGGTGTAGGCGCTGACCACCCACTGCAGGGTCTGGCCTGAAAATCCGAGGCCGGCGCCGATCTCCGGCAACGCCACGAAGACTATGTTGAGGTCGAGCGAGATGATGAGCTGCGCGAAGGCGAGCAGCGCCAGCGTTGCGCCATGTTTCGCCCTGCTTGCTCCCTGCGTTATCGCCCCGAGCGGCGCGCCTTGATCCAGTGAACTCATGCCGGTCTCCTTGTCGACAATTATTTAATGATCCACAAAGAATTGAGATTTGCAATCCGAAGTCAAGCGGATTATTTGTTGATCGACAAAAATTGGAGACCGCCATGGCGGGAAGGCCAAGGGAGTTCGACCGCGACCAGGCGCTGGAGAAAGCCCGCGACGCTTTCTGGAGACGCGGCTACGAGGGCACCTCGATGGCCGATCTCGTATCGGCGCTTGGTCTCGCATCGGCGCGCATCTATGCCGCCTTCGGCTCGAAGGAGGATCTGTTTCGCGAAGCGGTGGCACTTTACGAGGCCAATGAGGGCGGCTTCGCCACGCGCGCACTGCAGGAAGAACCAAATGTCCGGCGCGTCATCGAGCGCATGCTTCGCGACGCCGTCGAAATCTATACGCGGCCGGGGCAGCCGCAGGGCTGCATGGTGGTGACGGCCGCGACCAATTGCGCCGTCGAAAATGACGCCGTGCTGCAATGGCTGGCGGAGCATCGGCTGGCGCGTACCGCATCGATCGTCGAACGATTGAAAAAGGCGGTGCGCGATGGCGAATTGAAGCCGGACACCGACGCCGAGACGTTGGGGGATTATTACGCCACGCTGATGCACGGCCTTTCGGTGCAGGCACGCGACGGCGTGCCGAAAAAGCGGCTGCACGATCTTGTCACCGTCGCTATGCAGGCGCTCGACGCAAGCCTTTCGCAAACGTCCTGAGTTTCAGGGCCGTGACGCTTGGCCCTCACTTGCCGGATTTCTCGGCGGCTTTCTTGGGATTGACCGCCGCCGTCGGCGGCTCGGGTGGTTCGGCAGCGACAGCTTTCGGCGGTTCCGGCTCGGTTGCCGGCGCCTCGGGGCCGGCCTTGCTGAGCGCGACCGAGATGCCGAACACCTTCCATTGCCGTTCGACCGGCGCAAACAACAGCTCGAAATTGACCTGCATCGGCACCGAGGGAAAGAAACCGGCCATATGCAACATGCCGTTGGACTCGATCTGCGGCAGCAGCGTCAATTGCGGCTCCAGCACCGCGACGCCGCCGAGGTCGATGCCGTCATTGCGGTGGCTGGCGAAGATCTCGGCAAGCTTGGCCGCATTGTTGGTCTGGAAGCCCGGCGCGCCGAGATCGCGCAGCACCGTGTAATTCCCCGTCTTGTTGGCATGGTCGAGCGCCAGCAGCGAGCCGCGCACCAGGATCAGCACGCCGTTGCGGTCGATATTGGCCGGCTTCGGCGCCTGGGGCTTGGCCGATTTCTGGATTTTCGACGTTTGCGCCAGGGCAGGCTGGACAAGCTGCGGAACGGCTGCCGTCAGCACCAAGGCGGCCAGCAACATTCTGCCCGTCGGCCGCACCGATCCCGGCAAGATTGAGGTCATGCCCGCTGCATCAGTTGAGTGTCCACGATGCGCCGACGCTGACGCCGACATCGCCACGGTTGGTGGAGGCCGACACGGCGGCGTTGAGGCGGAAATCCAGGCTCGTGCTATAGCCAAGGCCGAGCGCCAGGCCCGACTGGCCCTTGAAATGGCCAAAGCCGCCGGCCAGCGACAATTTGCCGGGCCTGTCGTCGTAACGCAATCCCGCCGTCGCCAGCGCAAGCGCCGTTCCGGCGCGGGCTTCCGAGCGGTTTTCGCTGACCTGCTCGCCAAGGTTCTGCAACCCGCCCTCCAGCGCGCTGACGCGGCCGTCGAGCAGGGCGATGTTAGCCTCGTTGATCGTGGTGCGACTGTCGAGGCTGAAAATCTGCGCGGTGTGCAGGTTGAGCGTGTTGGTATTGTTGGTGATACGCGCCTCGTGATCGGCAAGCTGGATCGTATGATTGCCGACCGTCGTGTTGAGCGCGTTGATCTGGTTGGTGTTGTTGACAATGCGCGTCTCGTGATCGGCAAGCTGCATCGTGTGGCTGCTTACCGTGGTGTTGAGCGAGGCGATCTGGGTGGTATGGGCTGCAACGTCGTCGGCCAGTCCTTCGAGTTCGTCGATGTTCACGGAAGCGGTCGCCAGATTGCCCGCGGCGTCGGACGTCACCAGGTATTTCGGTCCGCTCTGGGCCTCCCTGCTGGCTGCGCTGTTGATGCCCGACAGAGTGTAGGTGGCGCTGCTGTTGCCGATAGCCACCTGATTGGCGCGTGTCGTGGTCACACCTTGGCCTACGGCGACTGAATCGGCAAAATTGGCCGTCGCACCGGTGCCGAGGGCGGTGGCATTCACCGCATTCGCCTTGGCCGAGGCGCCAAGAGCGGTAGCGTTGGCCTGGTTAGGGCCTCCCGCACCAGCCTGAGCACGGGCGCCGATAGCCGTCGTGCTTGCATTGTTATGGTTGATGGGACCCGAGATTCCCCCGGCCCACGCATCATCGCCAAGAGCGGTACTGAGGTCTCCATCAGAAACGGCTCTACCGCCGACCGCCGTCGAGGATCCGCCCGCAGCTTGGGCGATAGTTCCGCATGCCATACCGGTGGGCGAAGCCCCGGCGCCATCTGCGCAATTTATATCTTCACACACAAACGCAGCCGCCGGAGTCGGCGCGAGGGCCACCAGGCCGGCTGCCGCGGCTATCACCAAAACTCCGGCCCCGCGAACCGGCACGCGGGACGACATTAGGATGCCGGCAGCCCCCAATGCAGCCGACCACTCAAAGCCTTCTACAACACGGCTCTTCATCGAATTATCCCCTTCTTTCCAGAACGGCGCCGGCCGATCGCAAAGCTCCCGATGAGATGGACCATGCATGAAGCCGGCAACGGCCGGACAGTCGGCAAATGCCTACACTTCGCGGCATTCCCCCTGTTCTTGCAGCGTTTTCAGTCCTGGCTGTTGCAATCTTGCAACGTCGGGCCGGTTGACTGACCGAAATCACGAAAACGGCCGCGCGCTCGTCAGCAGCGCCACGAGCTGGCTTTGGCGACTGGTTCCGGTTTTCCGAAAAATTCGCTCGAGATAAGTACGGGCCGATTTGACGGCGATACCGATTTCGAGGGCGGCTTCCTGTACGGAACGGCCTGAGGCAAGCACGACGGCGAGCCGGGCTTCCGCCGGCGTCAAGTCGAACAGGCCCGAAAGGATATCGGGCGACGGCACCGTCGCGCTGATGCTGACGGCAGTTGCCGCGACAAGGATATCCGCGCCCGAAAAGATGTCATGTGCGGCACGGCGCAACGGCAAAAGGTGAACGATCAGCGCAGGCCGCCCCTCAACGGCTGGGACAGGGATGGACCGCACAACGCGATGGTCGTCGTTGTGCATGATGGCTTGCTGGAAAAGCGCGTTTGCAGATAGGTCCGCAAGCACCATGCCGCCGCCGGCCTGGGGGATGAACACGTCCTTCATATCTTCCAGCAGGCGGTTGACCGTCAGCACACGGCCTGATCCGCTCATGACAGCGGCCGGCAGCCCGATTTCGCCCAGCGCCGATGCGGCGGTCCTGGCGCGTTCCATGCCAAGACGCGCGGCAACAAGGCCGGCCCGCGCCAGATGCGGACGCAGTCCGTTCAGCAGGTCGATCGCCGCTTGATCGTACTTGCCGTCCTTCAGCCAGCGCTGGAAGACGAACAGCACCAGCTCTCCGCTCGGCATGGGAATCGACGTGCAGACGGGCGATCCGACGCCGAAATTTCTTGCCCATGCGTAGATCGGGTCCCGCTCGATCTCATCGCCGGTCATGAAGTCGTCGACCCGCACAAAGCTTGCCGGCTGAGTGCTGCACATGCGCTGCACGCTCTCGGAAAATTTCCAATCTGCCATGAAAGCGTCGATCAAGGGCTCGGCCTGCGCCTCGCCGATGGCGCGAAGCGGGGAATGATCGCTGATCATGAAAATCGAGCCGCTTGCCGAGCGCGTGATCGCACTGGTCGCTTCCAACGCTCCCGGCCACTGCTCGGCGGCGAACGCTGCTTCGTAGATACGATCGACGATGGCGAAGGCTTCTTCGTCGCGCGGCACTTCCAGCATCGGCGCCCCCATGGCTGGCGAAGCAAGAATTGAAATCTCATCCTGCCACGCAAAGTTGCATGGCGGAAGCTTTCAACCGCTGGCGCTTAGGGATCGCTTACGGCGTCGGGAAATAGCACCGCGCAGGCACCGCCAAAGCGGACGCCACGCGGTCAAGAGTCGCAGTTCAGGCCCTTTCGGCATGGTTTATTAATTGCTTGACCCGATTGTGAATTCGGGCCGGGTTGAAGCACGACCCCAAAAAGGCCATGCTTTACCTGTAAAAATCGAGTCTACGGCGATCCCGCTGACGCGGAGATGGCGTTTGGCTGAAAGGGATATGATGCGGCAAGGATATGCGCGCTGGCTGACGGGGCTGGCAATCGCGACGGGCATGGCGATCTCGGCTTTGCCGGCGCATGCCAAACAGACCGCCGAGCCGGTCAGGATCACATCCTTCTCGGGGGCCTATCTCGCCGCCAGGATTGCCGACGGCGACAACGACCTCGACAGCGCCATTTCCTATTACAAGCAGGCGCTTGCGTTCGATCCGAACGATACGGGACTGCAGCAGAGCCTGATGCTGTCGCTGATCGCGCAGGGGCGCTTCGACGAATCCCTAGTCTATGCCGACAAGCTCAAGGCGGTTCCCGATGTCGAGCGCTTCTCGCGCCTGGCGCTGGCCATCGATTCCTTCCACAAGAAGGATTTCTCCAAGGCCGAATACTGGCTCAAGCTGTCGCTCGAGTCCGATCTCGACCGGCTGATCTCCGGCGTCATGACCGGCTGGGCCAAGCAGGGTGCGGGTGACGCCGGCGAGGCCATGGCTTCCATCGACAAGCTGCAAGGCCCCGACTGGTTCAGCCTGTTCAAGTCCTTCCACCGCGCCTTGATTGCCGACGCCTCCGGCCTACCCGACAGGGCGGATGCGCTCTACACCGCCACCGTGCAGGACACCGCCGCCGGCGGTGCGGCCCCCGAAACATGGATGCGCAACGCGCAGGCCTACGCCTCTTTCCTCGCCCGCAAAGGCGACAAGGCCAAGGCGCTGTCGGTGCTCGACAAAGCCGAGGCGTTTGCGCCCGGCAAGGTCGAGATTGCAGCCCTTCGCGACAAGATCAACAAGGGCGAAAAGATCGAGCCCTTCGTTGCCGGTCCGTCGGACGGCGCCTCGGAAATCCTGCTCGATCTCGCCACCGCGCTCAACCGCGGCGGCGGCGAGCCGTTCGTGCGGCTTTATCTGCAATATGCCCTGGCGCTGCGGCCCGACAACGACGCGGCGCTCGTTCAGCTTGCCGCCGTTGCCGAGCAGTTGAAAGACGGCGAGGGCGCCATCGCGCTCTATCGCCGCATTCCCGCCGGCTCGCCGCTGAAGCAGCTTTCGGACCTGCAGCTTGGCCTCAACCTTGCCGATCTCGACCGCAACGACGAGGCGATCGCTCACCTCAAGGCCATCGTCGATGCGCATCCAGACGACATGCGCGCCTATCTGGCGCTCGGCGGCGTCTATTCCTCGAAGGAGGATTTCCGCTCCGCCGCCAATCTTTACGACAAGGCAGTCGAGGTGCTGAAGACGCCGACCGCCGCCAACTGGAACATCTTCTACCAGCGCGGCATCGCCTATGAGCGGCTGAAGGAATGGCCGAAGGCCGAGCCGAATTTCCGCAAGGCGCTGGAGCTCTACCCCGACCAGCCGCAGGTCCTGAACTATCTCGGCTATTCCTGGGTCGACAAGAACATGAACCTCAAGGAAGGCCTCGCGATGATCCAGAAGGCCGTCGACCTGAGGCCGAGCGACGGCTACATCGTCGATTCGCTGGGCTGGGCCTATTACCGCCTTGGCCAGTTCGACGACGCGGTGCGCGAAATGGAACGCGCCGTTTCGTTGAAGCCGGAGGATCCGGTGCTCAACGATCACCTCGGCGACGCCTACTGGCGCGTCGGCCGCAAGCTGGAAGCCACCTTCCAGTGGAACCAGGCCCGCGACCTGAAGCCGGACCCGGATGTGCTTGCCGCCTTGCAGCAAAAGCTGATGAAAGGCCTGCCGCCGATCGAATCCAACACGGCGCAGGAAACCCCGAACGTAAAGCCCTTGCCGGCGCCCGCGCCTAAGGGGTGACCCTTCTTTCCTTCTCCCCTTGTGGGAGAAGGTGGATCGGCGCGCAGCGCCGAGACGGTTGAGGGGTGTCGGACGGATTGCCGTCGGTGCCAAGCTGGAACACCCCTCATCCGACCGAGCTTCGCTCGGCCACCTTCTCCCACAAAGGGAGAAGGGAACACCTTCAAAGGCCTGACCCCCTCTGCCTTGACGCTTGCTGGCCAGGCATCTAGGACGTGCCGGCATCCCGCCTTTCCCGCCGGAGGCCGCCGTGACCGTTGATATCCCTGCCCACATGCACCCCAGCCGCTCGTTCCAGGGGCTGATCCTGACGTTGCATAATTACTGGGCGGACTATGGCTGCGTCGTCCTCCAGCCTTACGACATGGAAGTCGGCGCCGGCACATTCCATCCGGCAACGACGTTGCGCGCGCTCGGTCCAAAACGCTGGAATGCCGCCTATGTCCAGCCCTCGCGCCGCCCCAAGGACGGCCGCTATGGCGAGAACCCGAACCGGCTGCAGCACTATTACCAATACCAGGTGATCCTGAAGCCCAATCCGCCCAATCTGCAGGAGCTTTACCTCGGCTCGCTGGCCGCGATCGGCATCGATCCGCTGCTGCATGACATCCGCTTCGTCGAGGACGACTGGGAAAGCCCGACGCTGGGCGCCTGGGGGCTCGGCTGGGAGTGCTGGTGCGACGGCATGGAGGTGTCGCAGTTCACCTATTTCCAGCAGGTCTGCGGCATCGAATGCGCACCGGTGGCGGGCGAGCTCACTTACGGGCTGGAACGGCTGGCCATGTATGTGCAGGGCGTCGACAATGTCTACGACCTCAACTTCAACGGCCGCGAAGGCGCCGACAAGGTGACCTATGGCGACGTCTTCCTGCAGGCCGAGCAGGAATATTCGCGCCACAATTTCGAATTCGCCAACACCGCAATGCTGCTCAGGCATTTCGAGGACGCCGAAGCCGAGTGCAAGGCGCTGCTCGAAGCCGGCGCGCCTGTCTCCCCCCTTGAGGGGGAGATGCCCGCGAAGCGGGCAGAGGGGGTCACCTCAGAAGGCACCACAAGTAAAACGTCGAGCACCGCACGGGCGACCCCTCCCGGCCAGACCTTGTCTGGCCACCTTCCGCTCAAGGGGGAGGGATACCACCGCCTTGTATTCCCCGCCTACGACCAGTGCATCAAGGCCAGCCACGTCTTCAATCTGCTCGACGCACGCGGCGTGATTTCGGTCACCGAGCGCCAGAGTTATATTTTGCGGGTGCGCAATCTGGCCAAGGCCTGCGGCGAGGCGTTTCTGCTGACGCAGGCGGGCGGCTTGGCGGCTTAGCTCCAGGCGGTTTCGGCAGGGGCGCTGATTGGCAACGTGCCTTGGCCGCTTGCACCGGCTATTGTCCGCAGCGCCTGCCTGACGCCGGGCATCGAGAACGTGCCATGAACTTGCGCCGTGAAGCAGGCGCTGAGCGCGAGGATCTGCAGGAATGTCGATGCCGTTCTCATGGTCGGTCAGCCAATAGCTCTCTGCCTGAGCGTTGGTCGCTTCAGCGCTGCGTTCGGTTCAGGGAAATCTTTGATCCAAGGACGGGCGGACCGGCGCGTGTCCGACAGGCGGCTGAATTTCTTCGGAAATCGCCGTTAGATGTCCCGATCGAGCTGGGAAGGGTGACAGCGGCCAGCCGAGTTGCTATGCCCCCGCTTACCTCCCCCTCGATGGGGGAGGTCGCCGCGAAGCGGCGGCTATTTTTGTCCATGAGTTCCTTCGATGCCCGACCTGCTTTTAGAACTCCGTTCGGAAGAGATTCCCGCCCGCATGCAGCGCAAGGCTGCCGGCGATCTCAGGAAGCTTTTGACCGACGGGCTGGTCGACGCCGGGCTGACCTACGAGGCGGCGCGCGAATATTGGACGCCGCGCCGGTTGACGCTCGACATTCGCGGCCTGACCGCGCGCTCGAAGGACATCAGCGAGGAGATCAAGGGGCCCTCGACCAAGGCGCCCGAGCCGGCGGTGCAGGGTTTTCTGCGCAAGGCCGGCCTTGCCTCGATTGCCGAGGCGCATGTTCATTCCGATCCGAAGAAGGGCGACTTCTACGTCGCCCATATTTCCAGGCCGGGCAGACCGGCGGAGCAGATCATCGCCGAACTGGTGCCGGGCATCATCCGCAACTTCCCCTGGCCGAAATCGATGCGCTGGGGGCCGGCTTCGGCCAAGCCCGGCTCGCTGCGCTGGGTGCGGCCGCTGCAATCGATCCTGTGCACCTTCGGCCCCGAAACCGAGGAGCCGGTGGTCGTCGATTTCGAGATCGACGGCATCCGCTCAGGCAATGTCACTTACGGCCACCGTTTTCATGCACCGGTCGCCATCACGGTGCGACGCTTCGACGATTATGTCGCCAAGCTGGAGGCGGCCAAGGTCGTGCTCGATGCCGACAGGCGCAAGGAGATTATTCTTGCCGATGCCAGGAACCTCGCCTTCGCCAGCGGGCTCGACCTCGTCGAGGACGAGGGGCTGCTGGAGGAAGTGTCGGGCCTGGTCGAATGGCCCGTCGTGCTGATGGGCGAATTCGAGCAGGATTTCTTGGCCATTCCGGCCGAGGTGATCAGGCTCACCATCCGCGCCAACCAGAAGTGTTTCGTGACGCGGCCACACGACGCGGGCGAAGAGCTCTCCAACCGCTTCATCCTGACCGCCAATATCGAGGCCAAGGATGGCGGCAAGGAGATCGCCCATGGCAATGGCAAGGTGGTGCGCGCGCGCCTGTCCGACGCGCTCTATTTCTGGAAGACCGACCAGGGCGACCTGCCGGATCTCGACCAGCTGCAGGCATCGGCGGAAAAGTTCGGGCTTGATCTAGAAAAACCGCTCGACCAGCGCATGGCCCGCCTCGACCACCTCAATGTAACGTTTCATGCCAAGCTCGGCACGCAGGGCGAGCGGGTGGAGCGGATTGCCAGGTTGGCCGAAGAATTGGCGCCGCTCGTGGCGCAGTCGATCTCCCCCCTTGAGGGGGAGATGGCCGGCAGGCCAGAGGGGGTCGCTTCGGCTGGCGCGACGCGATCTGGCCTTTCGAAGCAAGAGGAAGTTGGCGCTCCACGCGAGATGACCCCCTCTGTCGCCTTCGGCGACATCTCCCCCTCGAGGGGGGAGATTACCGCGCTGGCGCGCCGCGCCGCCGTGCTCGCCAAGGCCGACCTCACCACCGAAGTGGTTGGCGAGTTCTCGGAACTGCAAGGCGCCATGGGCCGCAAATACGCACTGCTGCAGGGCGAGCATCCTTCCGTTGCCGCGGCGATCGAGGAACACTACAAGCCGCAGGGACCGTCCGATCGCGTGCCAACTGATCCGGTTTCGGTGGCCGTGGCGCTTGCCGACAAGCTCGACACGCTGGTCGGGTTCTGGGCTATTGATGAAAAGCCGACCGGATCGAAGGACCCCTATGCGCTCAGAAGAGCGGCGCTGGGAGTGGTCAGGACTTTGGTCGAGAACGGGGTGAGACTGCCGCTCCAGCGCCAGTTTTTAAACTCGCTGTTCGGGCTTACCTTCAATCGCGGCAATCGGTTTTCGGTGGTTTGGCGAGCGGACGACGAGGGCGATTTCACTACTGGCGTTGGATCAGCCAACGATTTGATCAGTGAACGGGCAGGTTCGCTGTCCTCGGAAATACGCGGCGTCGAATTACCGGACCATTCCGCGTCTGAGATAATTGCCGATCTCCTGTCCTTCTTCCACGACCGCCTGAAAGTCTATCTCCGCGATCAGGGCGCGCGGCATGATCTGATCGACGCGGTTCTGGCGGCAGGTTCGCGCCCGATCTCCCCCCTAGAGGGGGAGATGTCGGCGCAGCCGACAGAGGGGGGCGCTGTCCCGCCAGCCTCTCATTCTGTCGCGCCCCCCTCTGCCCTGCCGGGCATCTCCCCCTCTAGGGGGGAGATCGGCCAATCGTCCAACGACGACCTCCTGCAAATCGTCCGCCGCGTCGAAGCGCTTGGCTCCTTCCTCGACAGCGAGGACGGCGGGAACCTGCTTGCCGGCACCAAGCGCGCCGCCAACATCGTGGCTGCCGAGGAGAAGAAGAACACGACGATCGCCGACCGTGTTGAGCCGGCGCTGTTCCGGGAGGGCGCCGAAAAAACCTTGTACGCCGCGGTCAATCAGGCCGAGAGGCAAGCCGGCGAAGCAATTCAAAACGAAGACTTTTCCGCCGCCATGCTGGCGCTTAGCGTGTTGCGCGAGCCGGTTGATTCATTCTTTGAGAAAGTCCTCGTAAACGATGAGGACCAGGCGGTGCGCGCCAATCGCCTGGCATTGCTCGCCCGCATCCGCGCGGCGACCGACCGGGTCGCGGATTTCTCCAAGATAGCCGGCTGACGTCCGGAAAAAAATCATCGCTTGTGGCGCTATTTCGGCTGGTCGGGAGCTGCTAGCGGGGCAGGCTGCTGCGCAGCCGGTTCAGGGGTTTTGCTGGCGACCTTTGGGTCGGCTTTGCTGTCCGCGGCGGGCGCGGCAGCGATGGCCGGCGCGACCTTGGGCGCCGGCGTTGCAAAGGCATCGCCGACGATACCGCCGCGAATGATCATCGGGCTTCCGTCGAAGCCATGACTCGGCTGGCTCGGGATCGCCGCGACCTTTTCATCGGTGACGTTTTCATTGACGTCAGGCAACTTCTCGCCGAGCGCGACGATCGACGGTGTTTTTGCCCGTTCGAGCGCGCCGGCACTTACAACCGAAGGCGTCGCCGTCGTTTGCCCGAGAAAAACCAGCGACGAGGCCTGTGCCGTGCCGGCCATAAACGCCAGACCAAGCGCTCCAACGATACGCATCGAAAGCATGATAATTCCCCTTGCCCAACAAGACGGCACCGTAGCCGAGGGCCAGTTGATGCCGGCTTGCGGGGAAACAGAGCATTTTAGCGATTTGCGATTCGCCCACGCCCGGACTTGCTCCGTCGGCGTCAGCGTATTAGGCACCCGCATCCGTGAGGTGACGACAGTGGCTGAAATTCGTGCCGTCGGCGAGGCGATGGAAAGGGCGTTGGCGCTGCTCGAGAGCGGCGATGTCGTCGCCATCCCGACCGAGACCGTCTATGGGCTGGCCGGCGACGCGACCAATGGCGTTGCCGTGGCCCGCATCTTCGAAGCCAAGGGCCGCCCTCGCTTCAACCCGCTGATCGCCCATATAGCCGACCCGGCGATGGCCGAGCGCATCGCGCTGTTCGATCCGCTGTCGGAAAGATTGGCGCAGGCATTCTGGCCGGGGCCGCTGACGCTGGTGCTGCCGCAACGGCCCGGCAACGGCATTCATCCGCTGGTCACCGCCGGTCTGGAAACGATCGCGCTGCGCATGCCGAAAGGCTTTGGCGGCGAGCTGATCGCCAGGTTCGGCCGCGCGCTGGCGGCGCCCAGCGCCAATTCCTCGGGCAGGATCAGCGCCACGACGGCCGATGCCGTGGCCGCCGATCTCGGTCCCCGGATCAAGCTTGTGGTCGATGGCGGCGCGACGCCGGTCGGGCTGGAATCGACCATCGTCAAGGTCGAAGCTGGAAAGCTGCGGCTGCTGCGGCCGGGCGGCATTGCCGCCGAAGAGATCGAAGCAGTGGCCGGGACAAAGTTGCTGCGCGGCGCTTCGGGCATCGAGGCGCCCGGCATGCTCGCCTCGCACTATGCGCCAGGTGCGGCAGTGCGGCTCAATGCTGCGGAGGTCGCACCGGGCGAAGCCTTGCTGGCCTTCGGCCGCCGCCGTGCCGAAGGCTGGCGCGATGCAGCCGCCCTGCGCAACTTGTCGGAGACCGGCGACCTGGGCGAGGCGGCAAGCAATCTCTTCGCCCATCTGCAGGATCTCGATAGCAGTCGCGCCAAAACCATCGCCGTCGAGCCGATCCCGTTCGAAGGGCTGGGCGAGGCGATCAATGACCGGCTTTCGCGCGCCGCCGCCCCGCGTGACAAGATCGCCCCGCGTGACAAGATGGATTGAGCACCATAGTTTCCACCCATGAACGACATTTCCCCCGATCTCGACCCCGCCGTCGTCGCCCGCTTTGCGGCAACCGTCGGCGACAAATATGCGCTGCGCGATCAGCGGGACATCGCGCCTTACCTCACCGAGCGGCGCGGACTTTGGCACGGCAGGACGGCTTTGGTGCTGAGGCCGGGGACCGTCGAGGAGGTCAGCAGCATCATGCGGCTGGCGACCGAAACCGGCACGCCCATCGTGCCGCAAAGCGGCAACACCGGGCTGGTCGGCGCCCAGGTGCCGGACGCATCCGGCCGCGAGATCGTGCTGTCGCTGTCGCGGCTGAACCGCATCCGCGAGATCGATACACTGTCCAACACGGTGACGGTCGAAACCGGCGTCATCCTGCAGACGCTGCAGGAAGCGGCCGATGCCGCCGACCGGCTGTTTCCGCTGTCGCTTGCCGCGCAAGGCTCCTGCCAGATCGGCGGCAATCTCTCCTCCAACGCCGGCGGCACCGGCGTGCTTGCCTACGGCAATGCGCGCGAGCTCTGCCTCGGCGTCGAAGTGGTGCTGCCGACCGGTGAAGTGTTCGACGATCTGCGCAAGCTGAAAAAAGACAATACCGGTTACGATCTGAAGAACCTGTTCGTCGGCGCCGAGGGTACGCTCGGCATCATTACCGCCGCCGTGCTCAAGCTGTTCCCCAAGCCCAAGGGGCGCGAGGTGGCGTTTGCCGGCCTGTCATCGCCGGAGGCGGCATTGTCGCTGTTCAGCCTGGCGATGGACCGTGCAGGGGCAGCGCTCACCGCCTTCGAGCTGATCGGCCAGAGGCCTTACGACTTCACGCTTGCCCACGCACAAGGCGTGGTGCGGCCGCTTGCCGGCGATTGGCCGTGGTATGTGCTGATGCAGATCTCGTCGGGCCGTTCGGCCGACGATGCGAGGGCGCTGATCGAGGAGGTGCTGGAGGCAGGCCTCGAGCAAGCGATCGTCGGCGATGCGGTGATCGCGGCAAGCATGGCCCAGGGCGATGCGTTCTGGAATTTCCGCGAGGTGCTGCCCGAGGCGCAGAAACCGGAAGGTGCCTCGATCAAGCACGACATCTCGGTGCCGGTGGCGTCAATCCCGCCCTTCATTGAAAAGGCCGCCGGCGCCGTGCAATCGGTCAGTCCCGGCGCGCGCGTCGTCTGCTTCGGCCACATGGGCGACGGGAACCTGCACTATAACATCTCCCGGCCGGCCGACGGCGATGACGAGGCGTTTCTCGGCCTTTACCACGTCATGAACAAGGCCGTGCACGACGTCGTGCGCGTGTTTCATGGCTCGATCTCGGCCGAGCACGGCATCGGCCAGTTGAAGCGGGACGAATTGATCGCGACGGCGCCGCCGATGGCGATTGAGCTGATGCGCAGGGTGAAGGCCGCCTTCGATCCGGCCGGCATCATGAATCCGGGTAAGGTTATCTGATCCTTTCGCCGGCCTGCGCCGGTTGGCATTCCGATAACCATCCGCCCCGGATCAGCAAAATTTAACCGACTTTCTTAAGCGCGAGGATAAGAAGCCCGCGCTAATGTTTCTCCACAAACGAGGCTGGGAAAGCCGGCCCGGAGAACCGGAAACACCGGCTCTCAGGAGAAACAGGAAAGGCACGATATGAACACTGGACTGAAGCCAGTCTGGGCCGGGCGCAATATGCGCCTCGACCCATTCCGCCTGCCGCAGGTGGTGAGCTACGCCACGCGCGACGATTATGGCGACGTTACCTTCACCATCGACCAGCGCGGCGCGGTTATCCGCCGCACGCTGGAGATGAGCGGCGTGCCGGCGATCATCGCTCTGCCCGCCAACGCGTTTCGCGGCGTCGCCGCCCGCGCGATGGAGGATCCGGATGGCAATGTCACAGTGACGCTTGAGCTTCTGCACAATGACCCGATGCTGTCGGTGCCGCTGCTGGTCGCCGACGATCTCGACGACGTCGCCGCCGACTGGCGCGCCTGGGCCGACGCCTACCGCCTGCCGATGCTGCTGATCGAGGCCGACGGCATCGCCCGCACGCTGGAAGAATCGCTCGGCGCCGCCATCAAGGCGCTGCCGGCGCAGGACCGCCGCAAGGGTCGCGTCTCGACCATGCGCCGCCCGCGCTTCCTCGCCCGCCGCCGCGCCGGCGACCTCGGCCTCAGGCTGGTCATCGGCGGCGAAGAGCTTATTTCGCGGGAATAGCTAAACCAGCGGCTTCAGCGCCACCCAGACCGCGCCGCCGATCAGGCCGAGGAAGATCAGCCAGCCGACCTGGTTGTTCGATCTGAACAGCCTCAGGCACTGGTCCGGATCGTCGATGTCGAGCACGCCGATCTGCCGCGCCAGATTCGCGCCGGCGGCGATCAGCCCGGCAAGTGCAGGCACCGGTGCCTGTGCCGAGGCAAAGGCGATGGCGAAGCAGACCAGCGCTCCGCCATAAAGCCCGGCCAGCCAGACCTTGGTATTGTCGCCGAACAGGCGCGCCGTCGAGCGCACGCCGACGATGGCGTCGTCTTCCTTGTCCTGATGCGCATAGATCGTGTCATAGCCGATCACCCACAGGATCGAGCCGATATAGAGCATGATTGCCGGCCCATCGAGATCGCCGAACTCGACCGCCCATCCCATCAGCGCTCCCCAGGAAAAGGCAAGGCCGAGAACGAGTTGCGGCCAATTGGTGTACCGCTTCATGAACGGGTAGACGGCGACGATGACCAGCGAGCCGATGCCGAGCAAGATGGCGAAGCTGTTGAACTGCAAAAGCACGGCAAGGCCGACCAGTGCCTGCACGACAACAAACATCCAGGCCTGCCGGCGCGTGACCTTGCCGGCCGGCAGCGGCCGCGAGCGCGTGCGTTCCACCTGGTTGTCGATGTCCTCGTCGACCAAATCATTGTAGGTGCAGCCGGCGCCGCGCATGGCGAACGCGCCAAGAAAAAACAGCAGCAGATACCACGGCGACGGCAGCAGAGAGAGAAGCGGGTCCGTCGGACGCGGATAGGCGCTCGCGGCAAGCGCAGCCGACCACCAGCATGGCCACAGCAGCAATTGCCAGCCGATCGGCCGGTCCCACCGGGCAAGCTGCGCATAGGGCCACAACCGCCGCGGCAGCACGCGATAGACCCAGTGGCCGCTCGGCGCATCGGCGACGCGGCCCTGGGCCGCTTTCGACTGGACGGTTTCCATTTTGCTGGAGTGGCAGCAGAGGCGAATGCCGTCAAGCGTCAAGCAGCCCCCGCACGCTCGCCACGCGCAATCGGCGCTTCGGCAGCCAAATGTCTTGACCCGTCCCGCGCGGCGCAATAGCGCAGTCCTGGTCTTGGAATGACGAGGAATCTGGGCATGCGTGTTTTGCTGATCGGCTCTGGCGGACGAGAGCATGCGCTGGCCTGGAAGATCGCGGCGTCGCCGCTGCTGACCAAACTCTACGCGGCGCCCGGCAATCCGGGGATCGGCCACGAAGCCGAACTGGTGAGGCTCGATACTGCCGATCACGCAGCGGTGGTCCGGTTTTGCCGCGAGAATGAAATAGGCCTCGTCGTGGTCGGGCCGGAAGGGCCGCTGGTCGCCGGCATTGCCGACGACCTGCGCGCCGAGGGCATCCGCGTCTTCGGACCGTCAAAGGCAGCGGCACGGCTGGAAGGCTCGAAAGGTTTCACCAAGGACCTCTGCGCCAGATACGGCATCCCGACCGCCGCCTATGGCCGCTTCGACGATCTGGCTTCGGCCAGGACCTATGTCGAGAAGACGGGTGCGCCGATCGTCATCAAGGCCGACGGCCTCGCTGCCGGCAAGGGCGTCACCGTCGCCATGACGCTTGACGAGGCGCTGGCCGCGCTCGACGCCTGTTTTGACGGCTCCTTCGGCCAGGCCGGCGCGGAAGTGGTGGTCGAGGAGTTTCTCGTCGGCGAAGAAGCAAGTTTCTTCTGCCTGTGCGACGGCACCACCGCGCTGCCCTTCGGCACCGCGCAGGACCACAAGCGCCTCAGTGACGGCGACACCGGCCCGAACACCGGCGGCATGGGCGCCTATTCGCCGGCGCCGGTGATGACGCCGGAAATGATCGACCGAACCATGCGCGAGATCGTCGAGCCGACCATGCGCGGCATGGCTGAAACAGGCGCTCCGTTTTCCGGCGTGCTGTTTGCCGGGCTGATGATTACTGACAAGGGGCCGAAGCTGATCGAATACAACACCCGTTTCGGCGACCCGGAATGCCAGGTGCTGATGATGCGGCTGAAGGACGATCTGCTCGTCCTGCTCAACGCAGCCGCCGACGGCCAGCTGGCGCATACTTCGGTGCGCTGGCGCGACGAGGCGGCGCTCACCGTGGTGATGGCAGCCAGGGGCTATCCCGGCACGCCGGAAAGGGGCTCGGTCATCCGCGGCGTCGAGGCGGCGGCGGCTGAGGGCGTCGAGATATTTCATGCCGGCACCGCCATAAACGGCGGCGCACTCGTCGCCAATGGCGGTCGCGTGCTCAACATCACGGCGACCGGCCGCACGGTCGGCGAGGCGCAGAAGAAGGCTTACGCCGCGCTCGAGCGGATCGACTGGCCGCAAGGCTTTTGCCGCCGCGACATTGGCTGGCTGGCGGTGGCGCGCGAGCAGGCGAACTGATGCTTCGGCCTCAGCGCAAGCCGTGGTCGAATTCGGTCGAGAAGCTGCTGACCGCATCGGCGGTGGAGACAAATCCTGGCACCGATGCCGCACGCTTTTCGTTTCGCGTCCAGGCGACATATTCGGCAATCCCGCGCAGAAGGCCCGGTGCCGCCTTCGCCGCAGCCATTTGAAAGCCGCTGCTGAACCTGGCCAGGCGCGCCCTGAATACCGCGACCATCTCCTCGAAGCTTGCTGGCGTCACGCTTGCGTAAGTGATGGTGCCGCCGGCGAGCCCGGCTTCGCGTGAGAGCGGCACCGGTATCGAGGCGAGATAATCCGGCTGCACGTCGATCAGGCCGCCGAACGGCCACTGCGCGCGCAATTCCGTGGCGTTCATCGGCGCGACGCTGACGTCGATATCGTTGGGTGTGCCCGCGACCCTGTAAGGGCAGCGGAACCGGCCGCAATTTGCTCGCGCCGAAAACTGCCAGAGCGCATAACCCTGCCAGTTGCCCATCGGAAAATGCACGCCGATGTCTGGCTTGTAGCGCGCATACCACAGCGGCAGCCGGGACAGGAGCGGGTATTTATACTTGTTGTCGGCGATATGCCGGGCTGTCGTGTCGTTGGTGTAGAGCACCGGAAAGCGGCCAACCCGACGATGCACATGGCGCACGAATTCCTCGGCATCCTCGAGCGACATCCATTGGGTGGGATCATCGTCCTCGATGTCGAGGGCAAGCAGGTCATCCGGCCCGGGTTTCACGAAATTGATGAAATTATTGGCCTGTCCCACGGGGTTGCCGGGGCGGGCGAGATGATAGGCACCCCATTTCAGGCCCAGCGCCTTGGCCACCACCTTGCGCGTCTGGAACAGTTCCTGTGCCATCGCATGGCGTTTCCAGAGCGTCTTGCACAGCCGCGTCTCGGTCTCGTCGCCGAAACAGAAATAGGGTGGCGGCATTCCGTCCGATGCTTTGTTGATGAAGCCGACAAGACGCTTGTCGGCGGCTAGTCGGGTCCAGTCGATGGAATTGTATTCGTAGGCGTCGACGACCAGCGCCCGGTCGGCATCCTTCCAAGGTTCGGAGAAATCCGAGGCCTTTGCCGGCGTCAGTGCCAGGGTCATCGCGGCCGCGACAACGAGAAGCGCTGAGCGGACAAGGGGGCGCGCCGGCGTTTTCAAACAGCACATCCTTGCTGGCCAAAGCCAAATCCTGAACCGCCCTGGTTAAGGAAATGCTTTCGATCGCGGCCCGCGCATGCCACGGCTCGGTCAGCTTCTCCGTCGATGGTCTTGATGGTTGTCACTGGCGAGAGGGGATATGAAACGGGTCGAGCGCCGGGCACTTGCAACAGCGTTCCCTCGGCCTCGCGTTTGCGATGAGGGGTCAGCGAACATGGTGGTGAGCACAATATGCCGCGATCCGACCAATAGGCTGCACCGTTCTCGACCTTACCTTCATGATAGCAAAAACCGGCCGTCCGCCAGAGCAGGCGCATTCGCTACAGCGATAGGTGTCAGGTCGTGCGAGCACGAGGCAATCCTATTTCGGTGTTCTGCTCTCTCTTGCCGAATTTAGCCTGCGTCGTGGCAATTGCAAAATCCGCGTGACAAAGTTTGACGTTTACGTAAAAAGAAGATGGACAGGGAACTCCGAAAGCAGATGATTTGCATCGGCACAGGTCTTAAGTAGACCTGCCAGACTGGGGAGGGCCGGACTGAGGAGGAGCGAGCGCCATGTATCGGGCACCGGTCGAGGAAATCGCCTTCACCCTGAAGCATGTCGCCGGCTTGAAGCCGGCGCTCGATGCCGGCACTTTTGGCGAACTCGGTGAGGACCTCGTCGACGCCATTCTGTCCGAGGCGGGCCGCTTCGCCAGCGAGGAGGTGGCGCCGCTCTACACGATCGGCGACCAGCACGGCGCTGTGCTCGACGGTGCTGCCGTCACTACCCCGCCCGGCTGGAAGGAACTTTATCGCCGCTGGATCGGCGGCGGCTGGAATGCGCTGTCCGCGCCGGAAGCGTATGGCGGCCAGGCGCTGCCGGCCATGCTCGGCGTCGCCGCGCTCGAAATGTGGAACTCCGCCTCGATGGCATTCGGCATCGCCCCGACGCTGACCATGGGCGCGGTCGAAGCACTCGACAAGCACGGCTCGCAGGCGCTCAAGGCCAAATACCTGGAAAAGCTGGTCTCCGGCGAATGGATGGGCACCATGAACCTGACCGAGCCGCAGGCAGGCTCGGACCTGAATGCCTTGCGAACCCGCGCCGAGCCGGCCGGCGACGGCACCTACCGCATCTTCGGGCAAAAGATATTCATCACCTATGGCGAGCACGATTTCACCGACAACATCATCCATATGGTGCTGGCGCGGCTGCCGGACGCGCCGGCCGGCACGCGCGGCCTGTCGTTGTTCCTGGTGCCGAAATTCCTGGTCGGAGACGATGGCGCGCTGGGCGCACGCAACGACGTCTTCTGCTCCGGGCTGGAGCACAAACTGGGCATCCACGCTTCGCCGACCTGCACGATGATTTATGGCGATGGCTTCGAAGGCACCGCGCCCGGCGCGATCGGCTGGCTGGTCGGCGGGGAGAACAAGGGCCTCGCCTGCATGTTCACCATGATGAATAATGCGCGCCTTGCCGTCGGCATTCAGGGTGTCGCGGTCGCCGAGGCGGCGACGCAGAAGGCGCTCGCCTATGCAAACGATCGCCGCCAAGGCAAGGCGGCGAGCTATCGCGGTGCCGGCATGGCGCCGATCGTGCATCACCCCGACATCCAGCGCAGTCTTCTGACCATGAAGGCGCTGACCCAGATTGCCCGTGCCATCTGCTATTCCTGCGCCCACGCCATCGATCTTGCGTCGCAGAGCGAAGATGCAAAGCACTGGCAGGAACGCGCCAATCTGTTGACGCCGCTGGCCAAGGCCTTTTCGACCGACGTCGGCGTCGAGGTCGCCTCGCTTGGGCTGCAGGTGCATGGCGGCATGGGGTTCATCGAGGAGACAGGGGCCGCAGCACTTTATCGCGACGCGCGCATCGCGCCCATTTACGAAGGCACCAATGGCATCCAGGCGATCGATCTGGTGACACGCAAGCTGCCGCTCGGCGGCGGCCGGCATGTGCATGGCTACATCGCCGAACTCAAGGCCGTCGCCGATGCGGTGCGAGCGTCGAACCTTGAAGGCTTCGGCCGGACCGCCGATCGCCTCGACCAGGCGCTCGACGAGCTCTCCCAGGCAACCCGTTTGCTGCAAGACCTGCAGGCCGAAGGTCGTTCGGACGAGGCGCGGGCCAGCGCCACCCCCAAAATACAGCGGTTCTAGCGTGACCCAGGCCGGGGCGATAAAGTGTCGTATAACCCACGCCGCGCCCCCCAGCACCGGGCCAAGAGAGGGATGAGGGAGGGTATTGG